>CAXUMV010000060.1:8748-12755 GCA_964252065.1 uncultured Lichenihabitans sp. | reverse complement strand
GATGAAGTTGATGGCGCCCAGGATCGAGGAGGCGCCGGCGATGTGCAGCGACAGGATCACGAAATCCATCGCCGGGCCGGGATGGCCCGTGTTCGACGACAGCGGCGGGTACATCACCCAGCCTCCGCCGAACCCCTTCATGCCGGGGGCACCCTCGACGTTGAGGGAGATCAGCAGCAGCAGGAAGGACGCCGGCAGCAGCCAGAACGAGATGTTGTTCATGCGCGGGAAGGCCATGTCGGGCGCCCCGATCATGATCGGCACGAACCAGTTGCCGAACCCGCCGATCAGCGCCGGCATGACCATGAAGAAGATCATGATGAGGCCGTGCGCGGTGATCTGCACGTTGTAGAGGTTCTTGCCCATCTCGGCGGCGTTGTCGGCGTTGGCCTCGCCGATCACCTGCGCCAGCCCGGCCATGAAGTGCCAGTGCGGGTTCATGAGCTGGATGCGCATCAGGACCGACAGCAGGGCGCCCACGCAGCCGGCGAAGATCGCGAAGATCAGGTAGAGGGTGCCGATATCCTTGTGGTTCGTCGAATACATGTAGCGCCGCCACCCGGTCGGGTGGTCGTGCGCGTCATGGGTGGCTGCGGCGGAGGTGGCCATGAGGTCCTCGGAAAAGGGCTGTGCTGCGGCGCTGGAAGGTCAGGGACGGACGGTGTCGGCGGCGGCCAGGCGCACGCCGGAGTCGCCGGCATTGTCGGCGTATTTCTTCTTGGCGTCCTGCAGCCAGGCCTCGTACTGGCCCTGGCTCACGACCCGGACGGCGATCGGCATATAGGCATGGTCCTTGCCGCAGAGCTTCGAGCACTGGCCGTAGTAGATGCCCTCGCGCTCGGCCCGGAACCAGGTCTGGTTGAGCCGGCCCGGCACGGCGTCCATGCGGATGCCGAGCGACTGCACGACGAAGGAGTGGATGACGTCGGCCCCGGTCACCTGGACGACGACGTTCTTGTCGACGGGGACGACGACCTCGTTGTCGACCGACAGGAGGTGGATGTCACCCGCCTTGAGCTGGTCGTCGGTCAGGAGGGCCGAATCATACTCGAACCCGCCCGCCTGGTCCTTGGGGTAGCTGTAGGACCAGTACCACTGCTTGCCGGTTGCCTTGATCGTGATGTCCGGCTTGGGGATAACCAGCTGCTCGGTCAACAGGCTGAAGGACGGAATGGCGATGATGACGAGCAGGAGGACGGGCACGACCGTCCAGGCTATCTCGAGCACGACGTTATGGGTGGTCTTGGAGGGGACCGGATGAGCCTTCTCGTTGAAGCGCAGCACGCAGTAGGCGAGCAGGCCCAGCACGAAGACGCAGATGAGCGTGATGATCGGCAGCAGGATCACGTCGTGGAAGTAGTGGATTTTCTCCGCGATCGGCGTCACGGCCTCCTGGAAGCCGACCTGGCCGGGCTCGGCATGGCCCGCGACGGCCGCCATCGCCGCCCCCGTGGAGGCCGCGACCGACGCGACACCCGTCACAAGCGACCCCGTCCAGCTTCCGCGCATCGACACCGCTTGCTCCGCCTTGACCCGCGCCGCGTGACGGGCTCCTGCCTCGTCCTCACCTGCGCCGATCTCGTCCAAATCATAAAGCACAACCGAGCGCAATGTCATCCGGAACGCCCCAATGCGGCATTAGAACGCTTGAGCGGCGCTCTGCCGCGGAGGCATGCGGCAGGGTTTCGCGAACCCGCCCAGCTTGACAGCCGGAGGTCATTTGCTACGCCAGCGGGCCGCGGCGGATGCCGGCGCCGTGCGAGGGACGGGACCAGGATGAAACAGGCAGGCCGATCGCGCCCGTGGCGAGGGGGCTGGCTGGCGGCATGCGCCGTCCTCGCGCTCTGGAGCGCCGGACCAGCGGCGGCCCAAGGGGTCGTCAAGGCCAAGTACGGTGATTGGGAGATGCGGTGCGAGACGCCCCCGGGCGCCGCCAAGGAGCAGTGCGCCCTCATCCAGAGCGTGGCGGCCGAGGATCGGCCCAATGTCAGCCTCGTCGTGATCGTGCTGAAGACGGCGGACGGCAAGAGCCGCCTGCTCAGGGTCGTGGCCCCGCTCGGGGTGCTGCTGCCCTCGGGGCTCGGCCTCAAGGTCGACCAGGTCGACATCGGCCGTGCCGGCTTCGTGCGCTGTCTTCCCACCGGATGCATCGCCGAGGTGACGATGGAGGACAAGCTCATCGACCAGCTGAGCAGCGGGACGGCGGCGACCTTCATCATCTTCCAGACCCCCGAGGAGGGGATCGGCATCCCGCTCACCCTGGGCGGCTTCAAGGACGGCTTCGCCCAGCTGCCCTGAGCGCTAGCCGGCGGTCGGCCGCCGGGAGGATCGCGCCGGGGCGCGGATCGAGGTCGCGGAGGCGGCCATCGCCTTCACGGCGGCGACGCTCTGGGCCGCATCGGCCGGGGACAGGTCGGCCCGGGCGACGGCCTCGGCCTCTCCGTCCTTGCCTTCGAGGGCCAGCACGAAGGCGAGGTTCTGGCGCACGCGGAGGCCGGCGTCCGGCAGGGCGACGGCGCGCCGCATGACGGTCTCCGCCTCGGGCAGGCGCTTGTCCAGCGCGTAGGACAGGCCGAGGTTCGACAGCGTCGCCGGGCTGTCCGGCGCGATCTTGAGGGCGGCCTCGTAGTAGCCCTGCGCGGCCGCATGGTCGCCGAGCTGGTCCGCCACCGACCCCTGCGCCGACAGCACGCTCCAGTCCGGCTTGTCCGGGGTATGGGCCCGGGGCAGCACCTCGGCTGCTTCCTTCAAGCGCCCGACATCGGCCAGCGTCTTGCCGTAGGCCGACAGCACCGCGGCATCGTAGGGGTACTTGATGGCCGCGGTCTCGAGCACGGCGACGGCCTGGGGATTGCGGTCGAGCGCCCGGAGCCCCGTGGCGTAGTTCAGCGCGGCGGTCCGGTCGGCGTGGTCGGCCTCGTAGCGGTGGCCCCAGTCGTCGGTGTAGGCGCGGAGCGCCGCGGTCTCGCGCGGCACGGCGGCCGCCGGCGCGCCGATCGATCCCGTCGTCTCGCGGTCCGCGACGCAGCCTGGGAGGGTGCCGGCGAGGGCGAGGGCGAGGGCCAGGCGCGGCAGCCTGCGTGCGGCCGGAGGGGGAGGGGGCAGCGCCATGGACGACAAGTGCTCCGGACCGGGACGACGCCCGCCTGCTAGAAGAAGTATTTCGTTAACGCTAAGGGATCGTTAATTGGGCCGGATCGCCGGCCGTTCGGAACCTTCCATGACTGCAAGCCTTGCCGCGCCCGATGCTGCCGCGATCCCGACCGGCTGGAGGCCGGCCTTGCGCCGCTGTCGCCGGCCGCCCGCGCCGCGGCGGCCGGCCAGGCCTTCGCCGGTAAGCCCGGGCGCCATCTTGTGGTCGCGGACGCCGCGGGCCGGATCGAGGCCGTGCTGTTCGGCCTCGATCCCGCCGCGGGCGCCGACCCGTTCGGGCTCGGCCGGCTCGCGACGACGCTGCCTGCCGGGCGCTATCGCCTCGCGGGCGACTGGCCCGATCCCGCGACGGCGGCCCTCGGCTGGGCGCTTTCGGCCTACCGCTTCACCCGCTACAAGGCCGGCCTGGGCGACGTCCCCGTGCTTTGCCTGCCGCCCGGCGTGCCCGAGGCCGACCTCCATCGCACGGTCGCCGGGGTGGCGCTCGCCCGCGACCTCGTCAACACGCCGGCCAACGACCTCGGGCCCGAGGCCCTGGCGGCCGCGGTGCTGGGGCTCGGCACGCGCCACGGCGCCTCGGCATCGGTGATCGAGGACGCGGCCCTCGAAGAAGGCTTCCCGCTGATCCACGCGGTCGGGCAGGCGGCGGCGGAGCGGCCGCGCCTCGTCGACCTCGCCTGGGGTCCGCTCGATGCGCCCAAGGTGACGCTGGTGGGCAAGGGCGTGACCTTCGATACGGGCGGGCTCGACATCAAGCCCGAAAGCGCGATGAGCCTGATGAAGAAGGACATGGCGGGCGCGGCGACCGCGCTGGCGGCGAGCCACACCGGCGCCGTCCGCGGCGGCTGGGAGTC
>CAXUMV010000060.1:6347-8738 GCA_964252065.1 uncultured Lichenihabitans sp. | reverse complement strand
ATCATGGATGCCGGGCTGCAGGTCCGGTTGCGCGTACTGGTGCCGGTCGTCGAGAACGCCATCGCGGCCGCCGCCTTCCGGCCCGGCGACGTCTACCGGAGCCGCAAGGGCCTGACGGTCGAGATCGGCAACACCGACGCCGAGGGCCGGCTGATCCTGGCCGATGCCCTGGCCTATGCCTGCGAGGATCGCCCGGCGCTGCTCCTGGATTTCGCGACCCTGACGGGCGCCGCCCGCGTGGCTCTCGGCCCCGACCTGCCGCCCTTCTACACCGACGACGACGCTCTGGCGGGGGACATCGCCGCGATGGCCGCCCGCGTGCACGATCCCGTCTGGCGCATGCCGCTCTGGACGCCCTACGACACGCTGCTCGAGGGCAAGATCGCCGACCTCAACAACATCTCGGGCGGCCCATTCGCGGGCTCGATCACGGCGGCGCTGTTCCTGCGGCGCTTCGTCGATCCCGCTGTGCCATGGGCCCATTTCGACATCTATGGCTGGAACCCGACCACCAAGCCCGGACGGCCGGAGGGCGGCGAGGCGCAGGCGGCGCGGCTGCTCTATGCGCTGCTGGCGGCCCGGTATCCGGCGTGAGCGGCCCGGCTTTCGACCGCCGGACTACCCCGGCGCGACCCGATCTCGCCGCAGCTTATTGGCGCGGCATCGTGGCGGCGGCGCGCTACGCGGAGGGGGTGCGCCACGCGGTGGCCGTGCCCTCCGTTCCGCTGCGGCGCGAGGCACGCGCGGACGTCGGCATCGACACCGAACTCCTGTGGGGCGAAGGCGTCGTGGTTTACGACCGCGACGGCGAAGGATGGGCCTGGGGCCAGGCCGAGACGGACGGCTATGTGGGCTGGCTGCCGGCCGCCGCGCTCGGGGCCGCGGACCCGCCGGCCGCGACCCACAAGATCTGGAGCCAGCGCAGCTTCGTGTTTCCCGCCCCCTCGATCAAGGCGCCGGCCCTGATGGCGCTGCCCTTCGGGTCGCGGGTGGCGGTGCAGGAGCGCGATGGCGACTTCGCCCGCATGGCGGACGGCTATCTCTGGGCCGGGCACCTTGCGGAGATCGACCATGTCGCGACCGACGTTGTCGGCGTCGCCGAGGCTTTTGTCGGGGTGCCGTATCTCTGGGGCGGACGGACGAGCCTCGGCCTCGACTGCTCGGCCCTGGTGCAGACCGCGCTCGCAGCCTGCGGCCGCCCGGCGCCGCGCGACAGCGACATGCAGGAGCATGCGCTTGGCCGGCCGGTCGACCCGGACGGTCCGCTGCGCCGGGGCGACCTCGTGTTCTGGCGCGGCCATGTGGGGCTGATGCGCGACCCCGAGACGCTGCTGCACGCCAACGGGCACACCATGACGGTCGCGCTCGAGACCCTGGCCGCCGCCCGGGCCCGCATCCTCGCCGCCGGCGGCGGTCCGGTCACGGCCGCGCGGCGACTTGCGGACTGAGGACACTCGGTGCGAGGTCGTCTTCGCGGGGGCAACGAAGCGATCCCTCTCGGCCATCCTCGCCCTCGCCTGGATCGCCACGGCGCTGGCGCGCCTCGCCATGACGGCGGGTGAAGCGCCTAATAGCCGGCCCGGCGGTCGACCACGTGCCGAAAGTCCTCGCCCGCCTCGTGGGCGCGGATCTGCGCCGCGATGGCGGCCGCCACTGCTGGGGGAGCGGACACCGCGGCGTTGTGCGGCGTGACGGTCACGGCGGGATGATGCCAGAGCGGGCTGCTCTGTGGCAGCGGCTCGGTCTCGAACACGTCGAGGGTCGCGGCGCGCAGCGTGCCGTCCTCGAGGCAGGCCAGGATCGCGGCTTCGTTCTGCAGGCCGCCCCGCCCGGCATTGATCAGCACCGGGCCGCCGACCGCGCTGTCCCGCGCGAGCTGCTCGAAGACGGGCCGGTCGAGCAGGCCGCGCGTATCGGGCGTCAGCGGGAGCAGGACGATCAGGATCTGCGTGCGGGCCAGGAACGGGCCGAGCCCCTCGGTCCCCGCGAAGGTCGGGCAGCCGGGCAGCGTCCGGGCGGTGCGGCTCCAGCCCGCGACGTCGAAGCCCAGCACCTGCAGCTTGCGGACCGCATCGGCGCCCATCTCGCCGAGGCCCATCACGCCCACTCGGACGTCCCTTGCGGCAGGCTGTGCGGGATCTTCGGCCCAGATCTTCTCGTATTGCTGGAAGTCGTAGAGCCGCTGCTGCCGATGGTGCATCAGCACGTGCAGGACCACCCATTCGCCCATGCGCCCGGTGAGGTCGGGATCGACGACGCGGACGATCGGCACCCCGGCGGGCAGGGCCGTATCCGCCATCAGATGGTCGACGCCCGCCCCGAGCGAGAAGATCGCCGCCAGCCCCTCGAGCCCGGCCAGCGTCCCAGGACGATGCCGCCATGCTGCAAGGT
>CAXUMV010000060.1:0-6337 GCA_964252065.1 uncultured Lichenihabitans sp. | reverse complement strand
CGGCGCGGTCGCAGGCGTCCAGGGTCGTGACCTCGAAAGCCGGCAGCTCAGACCGGAAGGCCGCCAGCCAGGGATCGGCGTCGGCCTCGGGCGCAAGTGCGAGGGCGAAGGTCGGGCGCGGCAGCCTCATCCCTGCCCGCGTCCCCCGATGCGTTCGACGACCGGGGCGGCGCGCTCAGGCGCCGTGGCGCCGATCAGATAGGCATGGCGCAGCGCGTGGGCCGCGGCCTCGGCCTGCTCGTCGGTCGCGGCATGCACGAGGCCGATCGGCTGATCCGGCACGGCGGCGCCGACCGGGGCCAGCCGGCTGAAGCCGACCCGCGGATCAACCCCGTCCTGCGGCCGCGTCCGGCCCCCGCCGAGGGCGACCACCGCGAGGCCCACGGCCCGCGCATCCACCGCACGGACGAACCCGCGCGTCTCGCTCGAGACCTCGCGCCAGACCGGCGCGTCGACAAGCCGGTTCTCGGGCCGCTCCACGAGATCCGTGGGGCCGCCGAGCGCGGCCACCATGCGGCTGAAGCGTTCCGCCGCGTGACCGCTCGCGAGCGCCGCCTCGAGCATCCGGCGCGCGCGGTCGCGATCGGCCGCCACCCCGCCGAGCATCAGCATCTCGGCGCCGAGCGCCAGCACCACCGCATGGAGGCGCTCGTCGCGCTGGGCCCCCGTCAGATAGTCGATCGCGTTGCGCACCTCGAGGCCGTTGCCGGCGGCGCTCGCAAGGCTCTGGTTCATGTCCGTGATCAGCGCCGTCGTCGGCAACCCGGCCCCGGCCGCGACGTCGACGATGTTCTGGGCGAGGTCGCGGGCGTCGGCGAGCTCGGCCATGAATGCCCCCGATCCCGTCTTCACGTCCATGACCAGGGCCTGCAGCCCGGCCGCGCGTTTCTTCGAGAGGATCGAGGCGGTGATCAGCGGGATGGATTCGACGGTCGCCGTGACGTCGCGGATGGCATAGAGCGCCTTGTCGGCCGGGGCGAGATCGGCGGTCTGCCCGATGATGGCGCAGCCGACCTCGCGCACGACGCTGCGGAACAGGGGCAGGTCCGGCGCGGTCCGGTAGCCGGGGATGGCGTCGAGCTTGTCGAGCGTACCCCCGCTGTGGCCGAGCCCGCGGCCGGAGATCATCGGCACGAACAGGTCGCAGGCGGCGGCGAGCGGGGCGAGCACGAGGCTGACATTGTCGCCGACCCCCCCGGTCGAGTGCTTGTCCACCACCGCGCCCGGCAGGTCGAGCGACGACCAGTCGAGGACCCGGCCCGAGGCCGTCATGGCACCCGTGAGGGCCACGGTCTCCTGCCGCGTCATGCCGCGCAGGAACACCGCCATCGCGAAGGCCGCTGCCTGTTCGCCGGTGACCGAGCCGGCCGTCAGCCCGGCGACGAAACTCTCGATGTCGACGGCTTCGAGGGAGTGTCCGTCGCGTTTCCGGCGGATGATTTCCTGCGGCAGCATGGGGTGTCCTTCCGAGCCGGTGGCACCGCGGGCCGGGACCCTCGGGCGTCGTCGGGGCGACCGGCTATGGGCCGGTCGATCGGAAGCCCGCGGCGCGGGCCGGGGGCGTCCGCGCCTTAGGCGGTCACCATGTCGGCGCTGCGCACGAAGGCGCGCAACAGCCTTTTCAGCCCGACGGACCCGGACAGGGCGACCGCCTTGCTCTCGCCGTGCGAGGGCGCGCCGCCGTTGAGGCCAGTCCCGAAATTCGTGATCACCGAGAGCGCGGCGACCTTGAGCCCGAGCCGGCGGGCGAGGATGACCTCCGGCACGCTCGACATGCCGACCAGATCCGCGCCCAGCATCCTCGCCATCTTGATCTCCGCGGGCGTCTCGAAGGACGGGCCGGAGAACCACATGTAGACGCCTTCGCGCAGGTTGGCGACGCTGGCCGCGCTGGCGGCCCGCTTCATGCGCAGGCGCAGCCGCTTGTCGTAGGCATCGACCATGGACACGAAGCGGTCGTCGCCGGTCGCGCCGATGAGCGGGTTCATGCCCGAGAAGTTGATGTGGTCGCTGATCAGGACGAGGCTGCCGGGGTACCAGTCCGGGTGCAGCGAGCCGGCCGCATTGGTGATGACCAGCGTCTGGCAGCCGAGCTTGGCCAGCGTCTCGAGCGGGCCCTTCATGGCGTCCGCATGGCCCTGCTCATAGTAATGCGCCCGCCCGCGCAGCACCGCCACGGTGGTGCCTTCGAGGCCTCCCACGACGAGACGGCCGTCGTGGCCCGACACGCCGTGGGTCGGGAACCCGGGCAGCTCGCTGTAGGGGACGCTGATCGCCTCGTCGAGGTTGTCCGCCACGGAGCCGAGCCCGGAGCCGAGCACGATGCCCAGCGAGACCGCCTCGCCGACGCCGCGGTCGCGCATCACCCTGGCCGCAGCATCGCTTTCAGAAATCATCGGCGCCGACCCCGCTCACGGTGCTGCTGGAAAGATTATCGGGGCCGAAGGAGTGGGGCAAGATCGCCTCGAGGGTGAAGCTCGCCCGCACCCCCTCCGGCCCTGCGACATGGACGAGCGTGTCCCCCCGGGCGAACTCGCGGATCCGCTGCCGGCATCCCCCGCAAGGGGTGACCAGCAGCGCGCCGTCGCCGATGACGAGGATCGCCTCGATCACCCTGTCGCCGCCCTCGATCATCGCCGAGATGGCGGAGGCCTCCGCGCAGACCCCCACCGGGTAGGCGGCGTTCTCGACGTTGGCGCCGCGGTAGATGCGGCCCGAGGGGCTGCGGATCGCGGCCCCGACCGTGAACCGCGAATAGGGCGCGTAGGCCCGGCTCCGGGCGGCGGCGGCGGCTGCGAAGAGCTCCTCGAGCGTGTCCATCACCGCTCCTTCACGTAGGGGATGCCGGAGGCCCTCGGGGCCACGGCCCGGCCGACGAAGCCGGCCAGGAGGATCACCGTCATGAGATAGGGCAGGGCCTGGATGGCCTGCACCGGCACTTCGCCGAACCACGGCACGCTGACGCCCTGCAGCCGGATCGCCACGGCATCGAGGAAGCCGAACAGCAGGCAGGTCAGCAGCGCAGGCACCGGCCGCCACTTGGCGAAGACAAGCGCCGCGAGCGCGATGAAGCCCTTGCCGGCCGTCATCTGCGGCAGGAAGGCGGCCGCCTGGGACACCGACAGGTAGGTTCCCGCAAAGCCGCACAGCACCCCGGCGATGATCACGGCGGTGTAGCGGATGCCGCGCACCGAGATGCCGGCGCAATCGACCGCGGCGGGGTTCTCGCCCGTCGCCCGCAGCCGCAGGCCGAAGCGGGTGCGGAACAGGACGAAGGAGGTCAGCGGCACGACCAGGAAGGCGAGATAGGTCAGGGCATCGTGGTCGGACAAGAGATACTGGTAAAGCGGCCCGACCAGCGGGACGTGGCCGAGGCTGCCGGCGCCCGGCCAGGTCCAGGGCTGAAACCGGGACGCCTCGCTTTCGAGCTGCGGCGTGCGCCCGCCCTCGCCGAACCAGGCGTTGCCGAGCAGCGCCGTGAGCCCGGCGGCCACCAAGTTGATCGCCGCGCCCGAGACGATCTGGTTGCCGCGCTGGTCGATGGCCGCGACGCCATGCACCAGCCCGAACGCCACCGAAGCCGCGACGCCGGCCGCGAGCCCCAGTACGGCGCTGCCCGTCAGGTGCGCGACCGTCGCGGCCGCGAAGGCGGCGACCAGCATCTTGCCCTCGAGGCTGATGTCGACCACCCCCGCTCGCTCGGACCAGAGCCCGGCGAGGCAGGCGAAGATCAGGGGCACGGACAGCCGCACGGTGGAGGACAGGATCAGGGCTGTGGCCAGCACGGCGTCGTTCATTCGGCCGGCGCCGTCTCTTTCAGCCCGCGCGCGGGAGCGAGGCCGGCGAGCATGAGCGACAGCGGGCGGCGGAACAGCCCCTCCAGGGCACCGGCGAAGAGCACCACGAAGCCCTGGATCACCACGATCATGTCGCGGGTGATGCGCGGCTCGTCGAAGGCGAGCTCGGCCCCGCCCTGGTAGAGCAGCCCGAACAGGAGGCTCGCGAGCACGACCCCGAGCGGGTGGGCCCGCCCCATCAGGGCGACCGCGATGCCGACGAAGCCGGCGCCGGCCGTGAACTCGAGCAGGAGGCGGCTCTGCACGCCCATGATCTCGTTGACCGCGACGCCCGAGGCGAGGGCCCCCGAGATCGCCATGGTCAGCACCACGATGCGGGCCGGCGCGATGCCGCCATAGACGGCCGCGGTCGGGTTGGCGCCGACCGTGCGGATCGCATAGCCGGTCCGGGTCCGCCACACGAAGACCCAGACCCCGACGGCGCAGAGAAGCGCGAGGACGAAGGAGAGGTTGAGCGGGGTCTCGGGCATCGCGAGGCCGAAGGCGGCCAGCATGCCGCGGATGGAGGGGATGACCGAGGCCTCGGGAAAGCGCCCGGTGCCGGGTTGCATGGAGGAGGGCTCGCGCAACGTGTTGACCAGGAGGTAGGCCATCAGCGTGGTGGCGAGCCAGTTGAACATGATGGTGGTGATGACGATGTGGCTGCCGCGCCTGGCCTGCAGCAGGCCGGGCACATAGGCCCACACCCCCCCGAAGAGCGCCGCCCCGGCAATGCCGAGCGGGACCAGCAGCCAGGCCGGCAGGGCGCCCCCATGCAGGCACACCAGCGCCGCCCCGAGCCCCGCCACATAGGCCTGACCCTCGGCGCCGATGTTGAACAGCCCCGCCTGGAAAGCGATCGCGACCGCAAGGCCGGTGAAGATGAAGTCGGTCGCGTAGTAGAGCGTGAAGCCGATGCCCTCCGGCGTGCCGAGGGCGCCGCGCAGGATGCTCATCGTGGCGCTGCGCGGGTCGACGCCGATCGCCAGCATGACGAGGGCTGCGACCGCGAAAGCCACGACGACGCTGAGCAGCGGCACGAGCACGATGTCGGCCCAGCGCGGCAGGGCAGTCGGGGCGCTCACGAGGCGGACGCCGGCCCGATGCCGCGGGTCATGCCGCCTCCCGGGCGAGACCCGCCATGAGCAGGCCGAGGTCCCGCACGAACCCCTCGTCGCTGCCCGCGTCCGGCGGCGGGCGGCGGGTGCCGGTCAGGCGCCCAGCGCAGAGCACCAGGATGGTGTCGGACAGCGCCATGATCTCGTCCAGCTCGACCGACACCACCAGCACCGCCTTGCCCTCGTCCCGCAACGCCACGAGGCGGCGATGGATGAATTCGATCGCCCCGATGTCCACCCCGCGTGTCGGCTGGCCTGCAAGGACGATGCCGGGCCCGCGCTCCATCTCGCGGGCGAGCACGATCTTCTGCTGGTTACCGCCCGAGAAATTCGCGGTCTTGAGGCGCGGGACGGGCGGCCGGATGTCGTAGGCCGCCATCTTGCGCACGAGGTCGGCCACGACCTTGGCCCGGGACAGCCAGAGGCCCTTGCCGTAGGCCGCATCGCCCTGGAAGCCGAGGATGGCGCTCTCGCTGGCCTCGAAGGCGGTGACCAGCCCCATGCGGTGGCGGTCCTCGGGGATATGGCCGACGCCGATGCGCCGCATCGCCCGAGGATTGCGATCCGCCGGCGGCACCAGCCTGCCGTCGACCAGGATCTCGCCCGAGGCGATCGGCCGGATGCCGGCGAGCGCCTCCAGCAGCTCCGACTGGCCGTTGCCCGCGACCCCCGCGAGGCCCGTGATCTCCCCGCCGCGCAGCTCGAAGGAGACGTCGTCGACCAGCGGCACCCCATTAGCGGCCCGGACGGTCAGGTTGCGGACGGTGAGGCGAGGGGGCCCGGGCCTCGCGGCGCCCTTGGGCACCGTCAGCACGACCCGGCGGCCGACCATGGCGTCGGCGAGGTCGCCCGGCGAGGTGTCGGCGGTCTCGGTGGTCAGCACCACCGTGCCGCGTCGCATGACCGAGACCCGGTCAGTGATGGCCATGATCTCCCGCAGCTTGTGGGTGATCAGGACCACGGTCTTGCCCTGCGCCCGCAAGGTGCCGAGCATGGTGAAGAGCTGGTCGGCCTCCGGCGGGGTCAGCACGGCGGTCGGCTCGTCGAGGATCAGCACGCGTGCGCCGCGCACCAGCGCCTTCAGAATCTCGACCCGCTGCTGCAGGCCGACCCCGAGGTCGCCGACGGCGGCATCGGGGTCGACGGACAGCCCGTAGTCGCGGCCGAGCTCGGCGAGCCTGCCGCGCAGGCGCTCGGCGCCCTGGGCCACCAGCGCACCGCCCTCCGCCCCGAGCATCACGTTGTCGAGCACGCTCAGGGTGTCGACCAGCATGAAGTGCTGGTGGACCATGCCGATGCCGGCGGCGATGGCCTCGCGGGAGGAGGTGATCCGCACCGGCCGGCCGTCCACCCGGATTTCGCCCGCATCGGCCTCATAGAAGC
>CAXUMV010000059.1:1429-12781 GCA_964252065.1 uncultured Lichenihabitans sp. | reverse complement strand
CCTGGGACGCCTGGATCGGCGGCACGCCCATGGGGCGGCTCGGTCGGACCGACGAGGTCGCCTCGGCCATCCTGTTCCTGGCCAGCGACGCCTCCAGCCTGATGACCGGCTCGATCGTGCTGGTCGATGGCGGCTACGTGTGCTGGTAGTGGGCCATGGACGACCCTCATGAGTGACGATCGCGCGTCGGCCGGCGAGGGCCTCGACAAGGTCCCGAAGGGCCGGGCGCTGCTGCAGGCCGTGAAAAGCCTCGTGCCGCAGGCGGCCACCCCGGCCCGTCGCAACCCGGGCACGGCGCTCAAGCCGGAGTGGTTCGACGGCATCGCGGTCAACCTCAGCGCCGCCGAGCGCCGCGCCGCCACGATGGGCACCCGGCGGTCGGTCAAGAAGGCGTACCAGGCGGCGTGGCTGGTGAAAGCCCTGACCTGCATCGACCTCACGACGCTGGCGGGCGACGACACGCCCGGCCGGGTGCACAGGCTGGCCAGCAAGGCCCGCCGGCCCCTGCGCGACGATCTCGTCGAGGCCCTCGGCCTCGCCGAGGCGCCCCCGACGGTCGCCGCCGTCTGCGTCTATCCCACCATGGTGGCGCCTGCCGTGAAAGCGCTGCGCGGCTCGGGCATCCCCGTGGCCTCGGTGGCGACCGGCTTTCCGGCCGGCCTCACGCCCTTGCCCCAGCGCCTCGCCGAGATCCGCTTCGCCGTGGCCGAGGGCGCGGCCGAGATCGACGTCGTGATCACCCGCGCCCATGCGCTGCTCGGCGAGTGGCAGGCGCTCTACGACGAGGTCGCGGCGATGCGCGAGGCTTGCGGCGCCGCCCATCTCAAGGCGATCCTGGGCACGGGCGACCTCAGGACGCTGCGCAACGTCTACAAGGCCGGCATGGTCGCCATGCAGGCCGGCGCCGACTTCATCAAGACCTCGACCGGCAAGGAGGAGGTCAACGCCACCCTGCCGGTCAGCCTGACCATGGTCCGCGCCCTGCGCGACTACGGCGAGCTGACCGGCGAGCGTGTCGGTTTTAAGCCCGCGGGCGGCCTCCGGACCGCCAAGGACGCGCTCGTCTGGCTGACCCTGATGAAGGAGGAGCTCGGCCATCCCTGGCTGCAGCCCGACCTGTTCCGCATCGGGGCGAGCTCCATGCTGGCCGACATCGAGCGCCAGATCGAGCACTTCGTGACCGGCCGCTACGCCGCGTTCTCCCATCACGCGATGGCCTAGCCGTCGCGCGCCACGGAGCCTCCATGCCTGAAGTCAAGGACATCCTGGCCACCATGGCCTACGGCCCCGCCCCCGAGGCCGACGATCACGTCCGGGCCTGGCTGAGGGTGCACGAGGCCGGCTTCGGCCACTTCATCGACGGGCGCTTCACGGCGCCGCCCGGCGAGGACGGGAGCTTCACGGTGCGCGATCCCGCCAGGGACGTGCCCATCGCCCGCGTGGCCCAGGGCACGGCCGCCGACATCGACGCCGCCGTGACCGCGGCCCGCGCGGCTTTCGCGGAATGGTCCGCGACCCCGGGGCACATCCGGGCGCGCCACCTCTACGCGCTCGCGCGTCACGTCCAGAAGCGCGAGCGCTTCCTGGCCGTGCTGGAGTCGATCGACAACGGCAAGCCGATCCGCGAGTCGCGCGACATCGACATCCCGCTCGTCGCCCGCCACTTCACCCACCACGCCGGCTGGGCCGAGCTGATCGAGAGCGAGTTCCCCGGGCACGAGCCCGTGGGCGTGTGCGGCCAAGTCGTCCCGTGGAACTTCCCGCTCCTGATGCTGGCCTGGAAGATCGCGCCCGCGCTCGCGGCCGGTAACACGGTGGTGCTCAAGCCGGCCGAATACACGCCGCTGACCGCGCTCGCCTTTGCGGAGATCTGCCGCGAGGCGGGCCTGCCCAAGGGGGTGGTCAACATCGTGACCGGCGACGGCGAGACGGGGGCGGCGCTGGTCCGGCATCCCGGCATCGACAAGGTCGCCTTCACGGGCTCGACCGCGGTGGGGCGCCTGATCCGGCAGGCGACGGCGGGCTCGGGCAAGGCGCTCAGTCTGGAGCTCGGTGGCAAGTCGCCCTTCGTCGTGTTCGAGGATGCCGATCTCGAGGGCGCGGTCGAGGGCGTGGTGGACGCCATCTGGTTCAACGGAGGCCAGGTCTGCTGCGCGGGCTCCCGCATCCTGGTGCAGGAGGGCGTCGCCAAGCGCTTCTATGCCAGGCTCAGGCGCCGCATGGGCACGCTGAGGGTGGGCGACCCCCTCGACAAGTCGACCGACGTCGGGGCGATCGTCGCGCCCGTGCAGCTCCAGCGCATCCGCGATCTCGTCGCCAAGGGCGAAGCCGAGGGCGCCACCCTGTTCCAGGCCGACGGGATCGTGCCCGACACCGGCTGCTTCTTCCCGCCCACGCTGTTCACCGACGTCGCCCCGGCCTCGACGATCGCCGAGGTCGAGATCTTCGGGCCCGTGGCGGTCGCCATGACGTTCCGCACCCCCGACGAGGCGATCGCGCTCGCCAACAACACGCGGTACGGCCTTGCGGCCTCGATCTGGACCGAGAACATCAGCCTCGCGCTCGATGCCGCCGCCAAGATCAAGGCCGGCGTCGTGTGGGTGAACTGCACCAACCTGTTCGACGCCGCGGCCGGCTTCGGCGGGTATCGGGAAAGCGGCTTCGGGCGCGAGGGGGGCCGCGAGGGCCTCGCGGAGTACCTCGTCCCGGGCTGGCTCAAGGCCCTGCCGGTCTCGCCCGACCGGCCCGCAGCCGCGCTGTCGGCCCTGCCGGCCGAGGCGGGTCTCGGGACGCCGGCGATCGACCGCACCGCGAAGCTCTACGTCGGCGGCAGGCAGGTCCGCCCGGATTCGGGCGCCAGCACCACCGTGCGCGGCCCGACCGGCACGCCGCTGGGGCAGGTGGGGCTCGGCAGCCGCAAGGACATCCGCAACGCCGTCGAGGCTGCGGCCAAGGCCACGGCGTGGGGCGCCGCCACGGCGCACAACCGCGCGCAGGTGCTCTACTACGTCGCCGAGAACCTCGAGGCCCGGGCGCGCGAGTTCGCCGGGCGGATCGCGGCCATGACGGGCGCCTCGCCCGCGGAGGCCTCGCGCGAGGTGGAGGCGGCGGTCCGGCGCACCTTCTTCTACGCGGCCTGGAGCGACAAGTATGACGGGCAGGTGCATGCGACCCGCTCGCGCCACGTCACCCTCGCCATGCATGAGCCCTGGGGCGTCATGGGCCTGGTGTGCCCGGAGGAGGCGCCCCTGCTCGGCTTCGTGTCGCTGCTGATGCCGGCGCTGGCGGTCGGCAACTGCGCCGTGATCGTGCCCTCGAGCCGGCACCCGCTCGCCGCGACCGACTTCATCCAGGTGCTCGACACCAGCGACGTGCCGGCCGGCGTCGTCAACATCGTGACCGGCGCCCGCGACGAGCTGGCCAGGACGCTGGCCGAGCACCACGAGGTGGCGGCACTCTGGTACTGCGGCCCGGCGGCCGGCGGCGCGATGGTCGAGACGGCCTCGGCCGCGAACCTCAAGGCCACCTGGGTCGACGGCGGCCGCCGCCGCGACTGGTTCTCGGCCGAGCAGGGCCAGGGCCGCGCGTATCTGCGCCATGCCATCCAGGTGAAGAACGTCTGGGTGCCTTACGGCGAGTGAGGCGCTCCGGCCCGACGGGTCGTCTTCGCGAGGCGCGTCAGCGCCGTGGCGATCCATGCAGCGGTGCGAAAGCCCGGACATGGATCGCTTCGCTGCGCTCGCGAAGACGACAGGGGCGTGCGGTGTTCGCTTGTCTTCCATACAGCCTGGTACAGCGGGGACCATGGATCGCCACGGCGCTGCGCGCCTCGCGATGACGGCCCGGTTGCCTCAAGCCGTCAGGGCTCCGCCCCGACATAGGCGATGCGCCAGACGGTGTCGTTGCCGTCCTCGGCCACCAGAAGCGCTCCATCGTGCGCCACCGCGATCCCCACGGGCCGGCCCCAGACCGAGTGGTCGTCGATGATGAAGCCCGTCAGGAAGTCCTCGTACTCGCCCGTCGGCACGCCATCCCGCAGCCGGGCGCGGACGACCTTGTAGCCGGTGCGCTTGGCCCGGTTCCACGAGCCGTGCTCGGCCGCAAAGGCGTCGCCCCGGTAGGCCGCCGGGAAGGCCGCTCCGGTGTAGAAGGTCATGCCCAGCGAGGCCGAGTGCGGCTGCAGCAGGACATCCGGATCGGTCATCCGGCCATCGAGGTCCGGCCTTTGCCCCTTGAGGCGCGGGTCCTCGTGGTTGCCGACATAGTACCAGGGCCAGCCGTAGTAGGCCCCGGCCCGGACGCGCGTGAGATAGTCGGGGACGAGGTTGTCGCCGAGGCCGTCCCGCTCGTTGGTCGAGCACCACAGGTCGCCCGAGCGCGGGTGAACCGCGAGCCCGACGCAATTGCGCAGGCCGGTCGCGAAGACCTGCCGGTCCGCGCCCTCCGGCGTGAAGCTCAGGACGTCGGCCCGGCCCTCCTCGGTGTCCCAGGCCGCGCCGAGCCCGTGGGCCGCCTCCCATGTGGCGCGCCAGGCGGGCAAGCGGGGCGGCAGCCCCTCGGCCACGTTGGACCCGGAGCCGACCGAGACGTAGAGGCGCGTCCCGTCGGCCGAGAAGGCGAGGTCGCGGGTGCTGTGGCCGCCCGTGGATGCGGCGAGCCGCGGGACCACGACCTCGGGGGTGCCTCTCGCCCGGAGGTCGCCCGCCCGGTAGGGAAAGCGCAGCACGCGGTTCGTCTCGGCGACGTAGACGAAGCGGGGGTCCGGTCCGGGCGGGTAGAAGGCGATGCCGAACGGCGCGTCGAGCCCCGTGGCGAAGGTCGCGACAGGCTCGGCCTGGCCCGCCCCGTCCTTCGCCCGCAGCACCCCGATCCGGCCCGTCGCGGTCTGGGCCACGAAGACGTCGCCGTTGGGCGCCACCCGCAGGACGCGGGGATTGTCGAGCGCGGTCGCGAAGAGGTCGACCCGGAAGCCCGGTGGCGCCACGGGCTTGCGGTCCGGCGCTCGCTCGACCACCTCCGGGGCGTTCCCGGTCGATCGGCTCTCGAAGGGCGGCGGCAGGTCGGCGGCGGTGATCAGCCGCCGGACCCCGGGGGCATCGCGGCGCCAGTCCCCGAACGCGTCCTGGCCCGTCAGCAAGGCTCCCGGCGGCGTGCCGTTCGGCGCCGCCGAAGCCGCGGCGGCAGGGTCGGGGGATGCGGCGGGCGGGGCCTTGAGCGTCGCGAGATAGGCGATCAGGGCGTGCCGCTCGTCGGCCGCAGTCACCTTCACGGGCATTCGCGTGCCCGGCACCAGCGCCTGGGGGTCGGCGAGGTAGCGGTCGATCTGGTCGGGGCTCCAGGTGAGGCCGGCACCGCGCAAGGCGCGCGAGTAGGGAAAATCGGCCGCGGCCGCCTTGCGGCCGACGACGCCGGCCAGCGAAGGGCCCTGGCCGCCTCCGCCGCCCTCGGCCGCGTGGCAGAGCGCGCAGCGCGCCCCGAAGAGCTGGCCGCCATGGGCCGCCTCGGACGCGCTCTGCGCCATGGCCGGCCCGCCAGGGGCCACGCCGAGCAGCCAGCCCAGGGCCAGCACCGCGGTGCTTCCGCAAACACGTCCCACCACGCCGCCGCCTCCGACCAGGATCCGCATGGCCGGATTGGACGACGACGCTGTGGTTTCACCAAGGCGGCCGAACGCTCGACCCAGCTGGGGCGGTGCCTCATGCCCTGCCCGTTCAGCGTGCGAACGTGCCGCTCGAGCCCGCGGCCCGGTTCTCGAACGCCCTGAGATCGTCGAGCCCGTTCGGGTCCGAGACGCCCGGCCTGTTATCCACGAAACTGGCCCCGTGCACGGCGGTCGTCACCACATAGGGCTTCTCGCACCCCTCGCACACATTGCCCTGGAAGATCGGGGCCAGCGTCGCGGGCACCTCGCCGAGCCGGCCGTCATGGCCCTCCGCGTTGACGAGAGCGACGAACCCCTCGCGCGAGGCATATTCCTCGAGCAGCGAGGACTTGTTCGGACGATTGGCCACGATCTTGTTGCGGCGGACCTCGATGCCGACCTCGCCGATGCCGAACGCGAGCGGGTCCGACCGCACGTTGGCCAGCATGATGTAGGACATCCACCGTCCGGCCGTGTTCACGACGGTGTTGTCGGCGACCACGGTGTTCATCTGGATGTTGAACATGCCCTGGCTCATGTTCTGGAACGACCGGAGGTAAATGCCGCCACCCTCGCTGATGGCGTTGCCGACGACCCAGACGCGGTTGATCGAGCTCGAATACAGCCAGATGCCGCGGGGGTTGTCCGTGAGGGTGTTGCCCGCGATCACGACATCCTCGAGACCCCAGACGAAGGTGGCGTAGTGGCTCTGGGCCTCGGGAACGACGTCCCAGTCGCGGTCGACCTCGAGGGTCGAGTCGCGATAGCCCGTGACCCGGCGCGCTTGTCCCGCGCCCTTGCCCGAGACGATCGCGACGCCGAGGTTCCACGGCAGGCCGGTCTTGAAGGGATCGGCGTCGATCTGGCTGGCGCGGTCCGTCAGCGTGTTGCGGCCCGCGCTCTCGACGACGCCCGTGTGCTCGGTGCGCGAGGGCCCCCCGCCCTCGACCAGGATCGTCTCGCCGTCGTTGCGCAGGGTGTTCGTCACCGGGCCGTTGGCGATGTCGAAGCGGTTGTCGAGGATCACCACGCGATAGGCGAAATCCACGACGAACTGGTGGTGGGCGACCACCGGCGACTCATCCTGGGAGGAGGCATCGCGCGTGAAGCGGTTCTGGATGAAGACCGAGTCGTGCACGAACTGGAAGGTCGGCGACCCGGCCACGTTGAGGGACGTATTGCGCGAGAACACAAGCCCGGCGGAATGGTCGAACCTGTAGGGGTTCTGCTGGTCGTAGCTCCCGCTCTGCCTGATCACGTTGCGGTCGAACACGAAGTCGCGGTTCATCGTGAGGAACCACTGGCGGGACTTGCGCATGTCGATCGTGACCCTCTGGATCACGCTGCGGGTGTTGCGCCGCCAAGCCATGCCTTCCTGCACGCTTCCCGCATTGCGCAGCTGGAGGTCCTGCAGCCCGACCAGATCCAGACCCTCGGCGTAGACGGGATAATTGACCTCGTATTGCAGGATCGTCTTGTCCTGGCCGGCGCCCCGCAGAACGACGCGCGAGGCGAGGTCGATCGTGCCCGCGATCCGGCAGAGGCCCGCGGGCAGCAGGACCACCCCGCCGCCCTCCTTGGAGGCCTGCCGGATGGCGGCCTCGATCGGGGGCGCGTCGTCGGTCGCTCCGTCGCATGCAGCCTCGGCGTGGATGGCATGGCCCACGAAATCGAAGCCCGCCCCCCAGCCCACGCCGAGATCGAGCGGGTCCCCCGAGCCGGGTTCGACGGGGACGAGGAGCGGCAGCGGCGTCTCGCCGGTCCCACCGCCGTTGTCGGCGACGATCCTTGCGCCGTCGGTCGGCTTCGCCGCAGCTGGCACCGTCGCGACCAGGACGGTCTCGGTGCTCGCGCCAAGGTCGATCGCCGCCGCCAGCCCGTCGACGGAGAGCCGCGGCTGGGCGTCGCGCGCCCGGAGGTTGCGGCCGTACAGCCTGAAGCGTCCGCCCGGGACCAGGCGCGTCGCATCGATCTGCTGCGGCCGGGCGGCATTCAACCGCAGCGGCGCGCTGGCCCCGTGGCTGTTCTCGACGCGCAGCAGCACGGGCGCGGTCAGCGTGGGCGGGAGCTGCACCGAGATCTGGCGATCCTCGACCCGGTTCACGATGGCCAGTGCCGTGGCGCCGCCTCCCTCCGGATCGAGGCTGACCACGGTCGCCGACCCGAGATTGGCGCCCTGCACGGACACGATGTCGCCGCCGCGCGCCTCCGCGGTCGCGTTGAAGATCTTCGGCGCGTCGCCGTCGGTCGAGGCGGCCGACATCGAGGGGACCTTGTCGCCCTTCGGCGGCGCGGGGCTGATCTCGGCCGCTTGCACGGTACCGATCCAGCTGGCCCGGCTCGGCGTCGCTCCTGCCCGATCGGCGTCGCTGCCGCCAGTAGTCCATCCGCAAAAGACGACAGCCACGACTATAGCAGAGCTCAAAAACGATCCCGCGCGATCCAAAATAACCTCTCTTTGGTCCTGGACGTAGTTGTCGCCTGCAGCTCTGCATCCGGTTTGGCGCAGCACATAATTTGTAAACTGGAACCCAACTAGTGTCTACGCCTTGTGCACTGACCGGAACGAATGGTTAAGGACAGGCTTTGTCCCGATCACCTTAACAATGGCCGTGCAGGCGAAAGGCTCGGGGTTGGTGGTGACGGCCGTCCGTCTCGGCTCAAACACGGCGGCCTTGCAGCTCCGTCCCGCTCATGGAGACGTGTCGCTATCCAAGACGTGGCCCTTTCGTTGCGCCTCCACGACGAGGCCCCTAAGGTGCCCGACCATACCGCATAGCGGGCGACAGCCCTCCGCCGTCACTGGACCGAACGATGCAACCGCCGCGCCCCTCCCACCGACCGCCGTCCTCCGACGGTGCCGCCGAGATGCCGATGCGGCAGCCGGCACAACGCTCGTTCTCGTCCACCTTCGTCTACCGGGTCAAGATCGCCGCTATCGTCCTCATGCTGGCCTGCGGGCTGGCCCAGTTCACGATCGACCAGAATACGAACAACTTCGCCTGCACCTGGATCGCGATCCTGACGACCGTTCCAACGTTGCTCTACGTCTTCAACACGGCGCGGTTCCGGCGGGCGCCGATGTCGTGCATCATGATCCTGGGGTTCAACATCTCGGGCCTCAGCGGCGCATTGATCATCCAGTCGATCGGCTTGCGGCCGATCATCTACAATCTCGAGTCGGCCTACAGCACGTTGCTCCTGATCGCCCTGACGCAGTTCGTGGCGATCGGCGTTCACCAGATCTATCTGCGAAGCGCGATCCTCATGGCGCTCCGACGCGGTTTCAGCCGGCGGATCGCCGAGCCCCTCGGCCTGTTGAGGGCTCCGAGCGACATGCAGCTCTGGATGTTCGGCCTCGTGGGGTGCGCGGCCACCATGCTGTCGGCGCGATCGTACACCGAAAGCGTGGAATTCGGGAACGTCGCCGGCAAGCTCGTCCTTGCGTTTTCGCCGTTTGCCGTCGCGCCGTTCTTCATACCGACGCGGTCCGTCCTCATGGGCGTGCGAAGCACCTCGAAGGGCAAGAATACGCTGCTTCTCATCGGCTATGCCCTTCTGCTCATCGCCGTGGCGATCGCGAACAACGCTCGCGCGACCTTCTCCGCGGGCTTTCTGACCCTCGCGCTTTGCGTGATCATCGTGGTCGTGACGGGGAACCTCCCCGTGACCAGGCGCCGGTTGTTCACCGGCCTCTTGTTCATCGGCCTTGCGGTCCCGCTATTTTCGACCCTGTCGGATCTCGCGACGGCGATGGTCATCGCGCGCGACGAGCGTTCGAACATCTCCTCGCTCGAACTCATCGAGATCACGCTCGCCAATTTCCAGGACAAACCGCTCATCGCCGAGCGGCGACACCGGGACGCCGTCACGGCCGGAGACGAGTACAACGAGAACTACATCGAAAATCCAATTCTTGCCCGCTTCGTGTATACGAAGTTCGTCGACGTCAACATGACCAACGCCCTGACGCTCACGAACGCCCAGGCCGACGACGTCGCGGAGATGACCAAGACCCGCATCCTTGCGATGCTTCCCACCCCTGTCCTGAACTACTTTCAGATCGACGTGAACAAGTCGGACATCTCGTTCAGTTCCGGCGACATCTACAACTTCCTTTCGCGGGGCCTACAAAAAGGCGGCTACACCACCGGATCGGAGCTTCCCGACGGGCTGACGATCTTCGGCCTGCTGTTCTGGCCGATCCTGTCCCTGATGATCCTGGTGCAATTCATCGTGTATGACGGCTTCTGCATCATCGACCGGTCGGGGCAGGTGGTGATCGGGGCCATCGCGCTCCTCAACGTCGTCCCGCTGTTCACGCTCGGCGTTATGCAGGAATCGGTCTCGAACCAGGTCATCTCGATCGTGCGCGGCGTGCCGCAGATGATCCTTCTCTACTGGGCGCTCGACTTCGCCTCCGCGGTCGTCACCCATCCCAAGCTCACCGCCCGCCGCATGCTCGCCCTGATGCTGCGCCAGCCGGTGCGGTCGTAAGCGGAAGGGGCGAGCGGGCCGGACTTGACGCGCGTCATCGCGAGGCCGCAGGCAGCCTGCGGTGGGGCGAGGACCACCACTGCCGCGCCAGCGCGGTCCAGTAGGCCACCCCGAGCGGGATTGCGGCATCGTTGAAGTCGTAGGTCGGCGTGTGAAGCGCCAGGGGCGCCGTCCCCGCGGCCCCGGTCCCGATCAGGCCGTAGGCGCCGGGCCGGCGCTGCAGCATGAAGCCGAAGTCCTCCGAGACCATGTTGGACGGGGTCGGGTCGTCGACGCCCGCGACGCCCACGAGGCTCGCCATCGCGTCGGCTGCGCAAGCGGCCTCCGGCGCCGTGTTGCTCGTCAGGGGATAGGGTTGGCGGAAGGCGACCGCGGCCGTGGCGCCATGCGCGGCGCAGAACCCGGTCGCCAAGGCCGTCACCTGCTCCTCGAGGGCGTCCATCACCGCCTGGTCGAGGGTGCGGATGGTGCCGCCGAATGCGGCGGTGTCGGGCAGCACGTTGTCGGAGGATCCCGCGTGGAACAGGCAGACCGACAGCACCGCGGCCTTGACCGGGTCGGTGCGGCGCGAGACCAGCGTCTGCAACTGGCCGACCAGCGCGCAGCCGATCGCCACGGGATCGACCGCGAGATGCGGCTGGGCCGCATGGCCGCCGCGCCCCCTCACGACGACGCTGAACCGCGTTCCCGCCGCCATGATCGGCCCGGCGCGGATGCCGAACCGGCCGACCGGCAGCGACGGCCAGTTGTGCAGCCCGAAGCAGGCGTCGGTGGGGAAGCGGTCGAACAGGCCGTCCTCGATCATCCGCAGCGCGCCCGCGCCCCCTTCCTCGCCGGGCTGGAACACGAGGTGGACCGCGCCCGGCAGCGCCGGTCCCTGCGCCAGCTGCGCCGCGGCGCCCAGCAGCATGGCCACGTGGCCGTCATGCCCGCAGGCGTGCATGACGCCCTCGGCCTGCGAGGTGTAGGCGACGCCGCTCCGCTCCTCGATGGGCAGGGCGTCCATGTCGGCCCGCAGCAGGATGGCTCCGGCCGCGGCATCCCCGGACCCGGGCAGCGTGCCCACGACCCCCGTGCCGCCGAGCCCGCGATGCACCGCAAGCCCGAGCCGCTCGAGCCGGTCCGCCACGATCCCCGCCGTGCGGTGTTCCGCAAAGCGGAGTTCCGGGTGGGCGTGAAGGTCGCGGCGCAGCGCGATGAGCTCGGCGAGCGCC
>CAXUMV010000059.1:0-1419 GCA_964252065.1 uncultured Lichenihabitans sp. | reverse complement strand
GCCGCGCCCGCGATCAGGGGCGGGGCGCCGGGATCGGCCGCGTGGGCGCCCGTGGCCGAGGGGGAGCCCGGATGGGCGGCCATCGTCAGCGTCTCCTCGTCCTCGGGTGCCGCCGTCGTGGGGCCGCCCGTGGGGGCAGTCTAGACTCGGACCTCGATCCCTGCGAGCTGTCCCTGCCATCGACCTGCGGAGCGTTGGACCGTCATGACCGAGCATCGGCCAAGCGCACACGGCGATGCCGCACGCTCGGGCGAGACCTGGAACGAGGCGGTCTTCGACGACCTCGCCGCGCTGATCGGCCGGCAGAAGGCGGAGGCCATCCTGGCGCGTTTCCAGGCCGATCTCGCCGGGCGTTTCGCCGACCCCGCCGATCGCGAGACGCTTCGCCGCGACGCCCATGCCGTGACGTCGATGTCCGGCATGCTGGGACTTGCGGGGTTGTCGGCGCTGGCCAAGACGCTGGAGCTGCAGTGCCGGGCCGGGGACGATGTCGCGCCGAGCCTGTCGGCCTTCATGCAGGTGAGGCAGGCCGTGACGGCTCTCCTCGAGGCGCGCGGCGGTCCGGCCTGACGGCCATGGTCAACCGAACGGCCTGAACCCGTACGGCAACGGGATCGAGGCGCCGATCGCGAAGACATCGTGTCCCGAGCCCGTCGCAAGCAGGTCTCCGCCTTGCCAGGACTGGGCATGGACGAGATCGCTGGCAGCATCGAAGCCGCTCGCGCGGAGGCCGCTGAACAGCGATGGGCCGTCGCCGGCGGCCATGGGGTCGGGCACGCCCGCTCCGATCGACCCGGCTTCGCTGCGGTCGAGAAGGACGAGATGTCGGTCAGACGCCTGGCCGCCAGCCCAGGTCGACCCGCCCGAGCGGTCGAGGAACGCGATGCCGCTCGCCTCGCCGGGCGCGGCGGACGACGCCGCGCCGAGGCCCGACGCCAGACCGGGTCCCGACCCCACGGCGGGGACGTTCAGGGACTGGGCGTCCGGCACGGCCGCGCCGGCCGGCGACTTCAGGGATGCGAGATCCGGCTGCGCCGCGGCCGGCTCGGCGGGCAGGGGCTGGGCATGGCTGCGCACCGATGGCGCGAGGGCGCGCGGGTCGAAGGGCTTGGCGATGACGCCCACCGACCCCAGGGCCTTGAACTGGTCGACGTCGCTGTCCTGGTGGCTGGCGGTCAGGAACAGCACCGGGATGCCGGCTGTCTGCGGGTCGTGCTTGAGCCGGGCGAGGGTCGCCGGACCATCCATGTCCGGCATCGTAGCGTCCAGCAGGATGACGTCGGGCCGCCACTGCGCCGCGATGGCCAGCGCCTCGGCGCCCGAGGCGCAGCTCTGCGTGACCAGGCCCGGATCGAGACCGAGCGAGGCCTCGACGAGAAGCCGGACGTCGGGTTCGTCGTCGACGTGAAGTACTCGGAT
>CAXUMV010000058.1:3450-13348 GCA_964252065.1 uncultured Lichenihabitans sp. | reverse complement strand
GACCAGGAAGCCCTTGTCGGCCAGCTGGTCGTTCAACCCGGCGAAGTAGGGATCGTCCGCCCCCAGGGGGCGCCCGGTCCGCGGGTCGGTGATGCCGCGCGGCTGTGGCGCGACCAGGGTGCCGGCAGGCATCGGGCTCAATCCCATTCCAAGGCTCCCTTCATCCACTCGTAGACGAAACCGATCGTGAGGACGAAGAGGAAGACGATCATCGACCAGAAGCCGACCGCCCCGATGTCCCGGAAGGCCACCGCCCAGGGGAACAGGAACGCCACCTCCAGATCGAAGATGATGAACAGCAGCGACACCAGGTAGAACCGGATGTCGAATTTCATGCGGGCGTCGTCGAAGGCATTGAACCCGCACTCATAAGCTGACAGCTTCTCCGCATCGGGCGCCTTGTAGGCGACCACGAAAGGCGCGAGCAGCAGCGCTCCCGCGATCACGGTCGCGATCACGATGAAGATGATGAGCGGGAGATAATCGCTGAGCAGATTCGGCATAGGCCCTCTGGCACCCGGGACGAGCCGCCGGCGGCCGACCCCCGGCTCCCCCGACCACAGCCGAGACGTAATGCACTGCCGCAAGGCTCGCAAGGTGCAATGAAGTCGCAAAAGCCTCATCTTTGGAGCCGCTCCAAGCAGGCCGATGGCGTCAGCGCGATCAAAGCTTTAGTTCACGTGAGGGAACACGCGAACGCTCAGGAATCCGACAGGAAGCGGCCCTGCAATGCCGGTCGGGGATCGTCGGGCCGCAGGGCCTGCAGGCAGCCGGCCGTTGCGCCGCACGGGCCGTTCTTTGGTCCGGTCGGAGTTGAGGATCCGTCGTCGCGAGGCACGTCAGTGCCGTGGCGATCCATGCATCGGCTGGCCCGGCCCCAGGCATGGATTGCTTCGCTACGCTCGCAAAGACGACAGGGGCCTTTGGTAGCGGCTTCCCGTCCGCCGTCCCATGGCCTCTGAGTCCGGCCCTCCCTTCGAGATCGAGTTCGCGGCCCTCGCGCCGGCGTTCCGCGCTCCCCTGCCCGGCGGCTCGCCGGCCTTCGAGCTCGGCCTGCATGCCGGTCCTCCGCGGCTGGCCCATGTGACGTTCGAGGGCGGAGGCGGCATCCGGTTCGAGCTCGCGCAGCACTATCCGACCGCCGGCATCAGGGCGAACATGGCGGCCCGGGCCTTGGCGATCCGTCCGCTGTTCGCCCATGCCCGGGCGCGCGTGCCCGATCTCGTCGGCACCTGCCCGCTCTGGCTCGGCGACATCCCCGAGACCAGCGCACTGGCGTTCTGCGGCAACTCGACCTCGCATGCCCTGATCCCGGATGCCGACTTCGTGGGCTCGGAGGGCTATGCGACGGCGCGCACGCAGCTGGCCGGGAGCTGGGTGGCTTGGCAGGAGAGGGCGCCGACGCTCTACTGGCGCGGCTCGCTCACCGGCAACTCCGCCCGCTACCCGATCGAGCGCTGGCAGGACATCCCGCGCATCGCGCTGTGCCTCCACGCCCGCCGGTCGCCGCTTGCCGCGTCCTACGACTGTACGCTGAGTGGGGACCATATCCAGCTGCGCGACCGGGCGGCCCTGCCCGAAATCCAGGCGGCCGCGCTCTTCGAGCCGCGCGTCGGGCTTGCGGCCTACATGGCGCACCGCTTCCTGATCGACATCGACGGCAACTCGGCATCCTGGGCGGGCCTGTTCACCAAGCTCCTGATGGGAGGCACCGTGCTCAAGGTCGAGTCGCGGCACGGGTTCCGGCAGTGGTATTACGACCGCCTGCGGCCCTGGGTGAACATCGTGCCGGTCAGCTGCGACCTGAGCGACCTCGACGACATCGTCCTCTGGCTCCGGGCTCACCCGGACCAGGCGGAAGCCATCGGCCGCAACGCTCGAGACCTGTCTGCGACCCTAACCTACCGGCAGGCGCTCGACGACGCCGTGCCGCAGATCGTTGAGATGGTCCGTGCAAGCCCTCCGGTACCGGGCTGGCTCACTGGCGAGAGAGACGGGACTTGAACCCGCGGCCTCCGGCGTGACAGGCCGGCGCTCTAACCAACTGAGCTACTCCCCCGCGCGAAGACCGCGCATGAGCGCCTGCCTTCGAAGGCTCGGGGGATAGGCCAGCGTCCCCTGCCGTGTCAAGCGCGCGCGGCCGCCGCGCCGGTCAGAGACGCGGGCGGCCGAGCCGCCAGCGTGCGATCTCCCGCGCAGTGACGATATGGAGCTGGTCCGGCGAAATCCGCTCGGCATAATCGATCATCCGCGGATCGACTCCCATGGCGCGGGTATAGGCCGCAAGCGAGGCGACGATGTCCTTGGAGCCGAAGATGGCGCGCGTCTCGGCGCCGTCCGGCCCGAACACCCGCTCGTTGATCACCATCCGATGGATGCCGAGGCGGCTGACGGGCGGCACCACGCGCCGCACCCCGCCGACGAAGGCATAGACACAGGCCGACAGGCAGGCACCCGGCACGACGCGGGCCTCCTCGCCGTTCCCCACCAGACGGGTGGAGCCCACGATCACGGCCGCCCCGATGTGGCGGAACACCGTGCCGAGCTGCATCGCGCCAATCACCGTGCCGCCGGGCGACTCGATCAGGACCACCGGCCGGAGGTCGCGGTCCTGCAGATGGTCGGACAGGAAGGAGACGAAGCGGTCGGCGGTGTCGTTGTCGATCTCTCCTTCGGCTGCGATGACGTCGGCGCAGTCGCGCGGGCAACCGCCCTTGCCGGCGATGGTGATCAGCTGGAAGCTCATCGCCTCCTCGGCCGCGGCGGGGAGGACGGGCCCCAGGACCGCGACCGCCATCAGCGCCCCGAGCAGCGGGACGCCTCTGCGCATGCTCCCCAGAGCAGCCGTGACCACCCGGACGATCTCGTGCCCGACCTTCATCCTGAACTCCCTCGCGCGACCCGGCCCCGAGCGGCGGTCGCGTCCTTTCGCATCGCCGATGGACGAAGGATGGCATGGCCCATAACATTGATCCATCGGCAAACCTGCCTCCTGTCATCCCTGGCCGCACGCTGTTGTCGAGCGCCGGCCGCAGACCGCGACAATCACACCCATGCAGAACAACCCCCGGTCGCACGGCCTCTGGGAAATGACAGCTCCGCCCGCGCCGCCCACATCGGCGCTGCGCGGCGATATCGAGGTAGACGCCGTCGTGGTGGGCGGGGGGTTCGCGGGCTGCTCGGCCGCGCTGCATCTCGCCGAGGGCGGCGCGCGCGTGGCCGTACTCGAGGCCGTGGCCATCGGGTTCGGGGCGGCGGGCCGCAACGCCGGCCTCGTCAACGCCGGCATGTGGGTAATGCCCGAAACGGTGGTCGAGACCTTGGGACGCACCCATGGCGAGCGGCTGCTCTCGTTGCTGGGCGATGCGCCCGCGCAGGTGTTCGAGCTGGTCAGGCGCCACGGCATGGCTTGCGAAGCCGCGCCCGTCGGGACGCTGCACTGCGCGGTGGGCACCAAGGGCATGGCCGAGATCCGCGCCCGGGCGGCGCAATGGCAGGCCCGGGGCGCCCCCGTGCGCGTCCTGGAGGGCGCCGAAGCCGCCGCGAAGATCGGCAGCAGCCATTTCCCGGGCGCCCTGCTCGACGAGCGCGCCGGCACGATCCAGCCGCTCGCCTATGTACGGGGACTGGCCGCGGCCGCGATCGCCGCCGGAGCCCGGATTTTCACCGGAAGCACGGCCACGGCCACGGAGCGACGCGGCGAACGCTGGCGCGTGGAGACAGAGGGCGGCAGCGTGACGGCCGACTGGATCGTGGTCGCGACCGACGCCTACTCGACTGGACCCTGGGCGTCCCTGAGGACCGAGCAGGTCCACATGTCCTACTTCAACATTGCGACGACGCCGCTCAGCGACAATCTGAGGCACAGCATCCTGCCCGACCGGCATGGGGCCTGGGACACCGAGACGGTGCTGTCCCACTTCAGGCTCGACGAGGCCGGGCGGCTGATCGTCGGCAGCATCGGGGCGCTGCGCGCGACCGGCGTCGGCGTGCACCGGCACTGGGCGCGGGCCCACCTCCGCCGGCTGTTCCCCCAGCTCGGGGACTTCGCGTTCGACGCCGAATGGTACGGCCAGATCGGCATGACGGAGGAGAACCTCCCGCGCTTCCACACCCTGGCGCCGCAGGTCGTGGCGGTGGCGGGCTACAACGGACGGGGCATCGCGCCCGGGACCGTCTTCGGCCGGGAACTCGCCCGGCTGGTGCTCGGCGCCGTCGCGGCGGAGGACATGGCGCTGCCGGCGAGCGAACCCGTCCCCGCGCGCTTCCGGCGGATCAAGGAAGCGAGCTACGAGGTCGGCTCGCAGCTGGCTCACATCGCGAGCGCCCTCTGAGGTGGGGGCGGGATGGCGGACACGAAGGCGCTCGTGACAGGGCCGGCCGCGCCTGTCATGTAGCGGACAAGGACGAGGTCGGCGGAGGCAAGGCGTGATGAAACTCAGTGCGCGCAACATGTTGAAGGGCACGATCCTCTCGGTCCAGAAGGGCCAGACGACGGCCCATGTTCGGCTCGACGTCAACGGACAGGTGGTCACCGCCTCCGTGACCAACGAGGCCGTCGACGATCTCGGGCTTGAGGTCGGCATGGCGGCCGCCGCGGTGATCAAGGCCTCCGACGTGATGATCGCCGTCGAATGAGGCGCCTTCTTCTCCTGGGAGCCGCTGCGGCGGCCTTCGCCTCGTCGGCCGGCCGGGCCGGCGCCGAGGATGCCGGCGCGTGCGCGGCGCTCAAGTGGCCGGTCGCGACCGAGCAGAAGCTGTTCGAGGCGCCGGGGCTGCCGACCGTGGGGTCCGGCGGCGCCTTTCCCGCCCTCGGGCAGGGCGCGAGCGTCGCGCTGAAGCCGCAGGGCGAGGTCGCCTACACGGTCAAGCCGGCGCGTGCGCCCAAGAGCAATCCCGCGCACGGCGCCGAGATGACGCTGCCGGCCGGCGCGGGCGGGTCCGTCCAGGTCACCCTCTCGGCGGAGGCCTGGGTCGATCTCGTGCAAGGCGGCAAGATCCTGCGGTCGACGGCCTTCTCCGGCCGGGCGGGCTGTCCCGGCATCCGCAAGAGCGTGCGCTTCACCCTCGCGCCCGGCCCTGCGTCGATCGCCATCAGCGACGCGGCGGACACGACCCTCAAGCTCGCCATCCTGCCGGTGCCCTGAGGCCGGACCGGCGCGTTCGGAGACGGCCATGCAGGACAAGCGGCTTTGGCGCGGGTCGGTGCCCCAGAAAATCCGTCTCGTGTCGGGGCTCGTGCTGTTCGCCTTCGCGGCGACGCACTTTCTCAATCATGCGCTCGGCCTCGTCAGCCTCGAGGCCATGCTGGCCTTCGAGGGCGCCCGGACGGCCGTGACCCGCTCCGGCCCCGGCACCCTCGTGCTGCTCGGCGCCTTGCTGGCCCATGCGGCGCTCGGCCTGTGGAGCGCGCTGCGGCGGCGCAGCTGGGCGATGCCGGCCGGCGACTGGGTGCAGGTCGCCTCGGGCATCGCGATCCCGGTGCTGCTGCTGCCCCATATCGTGGGCACGCGGGTCGCCGCCGCCCTGTTCGGCGTCAGGACCGACTACCCCTATGAGCTGGCCCACATCTGGCCGATGCGCATCCTCGACCAGTCGGTGCTGCTGCTGCTCGTGTGGGCGCATGGCTGCATCGGGATCCATTTCTGGCTGCGGTCGTTGCAGACCTATGCGCGGATCCGCCCGGGCCTCTATGCGCTGGCCGTGCTCGTGCCCTTCGCGGCGCTGGCGGGCGTCAGCGTGCAGGGCCGCGCCATCGAAGGCACCATGGCCGATCCGCAACGCGCCGCGGCCCTGAAGGCCGCCGCCGCCTGGCCCACGGCAGCCGAAGCCGGAACGCTCGCCCTGGTCAGCGACCGGGCGAAGCTCGGCTACGGGCTGGCGGTCGTGGCCTTCGCGATCGTCGCGGGCGGGCTGCTGCTCCTCGCGCGCCGGCGCCGGCACATCGAGGTCCGTTACGTCGGCGGCCCGGTGGTCAGGACCGAGCCGGGCACGACGCTGCTCGACGTCAGCCGGCGCTACGGCGTGCCGCACCTGTCGGTGTGCGGGGGCCGCGGGCGATGCTCGACCTGCCGGGTGCTGGTCATGAACGCCGGCGCCGGCGTGCCGCCGCCGGGTGCCGCCGAACGCAAGACGCTGCGGGCCATCGGCGCCGGTCCGCATGTCAGGCTGGCGTGCCAGACCGTGCCGGTCGGCGCGGTCACGATCATGCCGCTGCTGAAGACGCATGTGGCGCTGGCCGGCGGCACGGAGCCGGGCGCCCAGGTGGGCGACGGCGTCGAGCGCGACCTCGCGGTCCTCTTCGTCGACCTCCGCGGCTTTACGGCGCTGACCGAGCGCAAGCTGCCTTTCGACGTCATCTACATCCTCAACCAGTTCTTCTCGACCGTCGAGCAGCCCGTGATCGACTGCGGCGGCTGGATCGCCAACTACGCGGGCGACGGCCTCATCGCGCTGTTCGGCGACGACGAGGGGATCGACGGCGCCTGCCGGGCCGCGCTGCTGGCCTGCGTGCAGATCGACCGGGCGATGTCGGCCCTCGGCGAGAGGCTGCTGGAGGAGACCCGCACCCCGCTGCGCATCGCGATGGGGCTGCATGCCGGGCCGCACGTCATGGGACGGGTGGGGTTCGGGGCGAGCCAGCCGATGTCGGTGGTCGGCCTTGCGATCAATGTCGCGAGCCGGCTCGAGGGGCTTGCGAAGCAGCACGGGGTGCAGCTCGCCCTCTCGGGGACCGTGGCCCGCTACGGCGGGCTCGACACCCGTGGCTTCCGGACCGAGCCGATCGAGGTGCGCGGCCTCAGCGAGCCGCTGGACGTCGTGCTGGTCGCGGCGGCCGGCGACCTCGTGATCCGGCTCGGGGCGCGCGAGCAGGCCGCCGCCGCCGACCTTGCCGAGTCGACCCTCCCCTGAGACAAGGGCCGTGACCATCACGCGTTGCGAGCCGAGGCCATGAACATCGACGGGCGCCCCTTCCGGACCATCTGGCGCGAGGCGGCGACCGGCGAGGTCGCCGTGATCGACCAGACCGTGCTGCCGCATGGCTTCGCCACCAAAACCCTCCGCAACGGCCGGGAGGCCGCCCGCGCCATCGCGGACATGACGGTGCGCGGCGCCCCGCTGATCGGCGCGACCGGGGCCTACGGCTATGCGCTGGCGGCCGCCGAGGCCCCCGACGACGCCTCGCTCGCAGCCGCCTTCGACCTGCTGCTGGCCGCCCGGCCGACCGCCGTCAACCTGCGCTGGGGGCTGGAGCGCATGCGGCGCCGCCTCGCCCGCCTGCCGCCGGCCGAACGGCAGGCCGCCGCCTTCGCGGAGGCGGCCCTCGTCGCCGACGAGGACGCGGCGGTCTGCGAGGCGCTGGGCGAGCACGGCGCGGCGCTGATCCGCGCGGCGTATGAGCGCAACGGCCGCCGCCGCCCGGTCGACATCCTGACCCACTGCAACGCGGGATGGCTCGCGACGGTCGACTGGGGGACGGCGCTGGCGCCGATCTACAAGGCCCATCGCGCCGGCATCCCGGTGCATGTCTGGGTGGACGAGACCCGCCCGCGCAACCAGGGCGCCAGCCTCACCGCCTTCGAGCTGCTGCACGAAGGGGTGCCCCACACCGTGGTGGTCGACAACGTCGGCGGCCACCTGATGCAGCACGGCCGGGTCGATCTCTGCATCGTGGGCACCGACCGCACCACGCGGACCGGGGAAGTCTGCAACAAGATCGGCACCTATCTCAAGGCGCTCGCGGCGCAGGACAACGGCGTCCCCTTCTACGTCGCCCTGCCCTCCTCGACCATCGACTGGCGGATGCGCGACGGGGTCGCCGAGATCCCGATCGAGGAGCGGGCGCCGCACGAGGTGACCCACGTCACCGGCCTGACCGCGGCGGGACGCCTCGAAACCGTGCAGGTCGTGCCGACCGGAAGCCCCGTCGCCAACTACGGCTTCGACGTCACCCCGGCCCGGCTGGTCACGGGGCTGATCACCGAGGCGGGGGTGTGCCCGGCGAGCGAAGCCGGGCTGCTAGGGCTCTTCCCGCGGCAGGACGCCGCCTGAGAGGCGGGCGGGCTTTTCAAGCGTTGTCGTCATCGCGAGGCGCGCAGCGCCGCGGCGATCCAGGCCCCCGTTCAGCCGGTCCCGAACGGCCGGATCATACCAGACTGCACGCGGCAAACCGGCCTCGAACCCCGATGTCGTCTTCGCGAGTGGAGCAAAGCGATCTCGCTTCTGCGCGCCTCGCCGAGACGAGCGGGCGAAGACCCCCTACTTCTTCTCCAAAAGCAGCGTCCCCTCCTTCTGGATCAGCGACTTGGCTTTCTCGGCCATCATGGCGAGCAGGAACGGCAGCGTGACGGTCAGCGTCACGCGGCTCTCCTCGACGTCGATCATGCCGGAGGCCGTCTGCTTCAGCGCCGAGACGCTGAAGTTCAGCCGGTCGCCCTCCCACTGGTTCTGGGTGATGGCGATCTTGTCGCCGAAACGCGCCTGCACGTAGGCGACGCCCTCGCTGAGGCGCCGGATGGCCTCGCGTTTGCCGAGGTCGTGGGAGACGGACACTGTCAGGGGCTTGGCCATGGGCGGGGAACTCGAAGGGTTGTCGGCGCGGGTTCTACCCGATGCCGGCGCCCGTGGCAGCCCCCGCCCTTGGCCCGTGCGGTCACACCGGGCCGACCGCCGGGATCGCGAGATAGGCGAGGCGCTTCATCTCCTTGCGGCCGCGCGACACCGAATCGAGGATCAGCCCGCAGGTCAGGGACAGGAAGGCCAGCATCATGAGGCCGGTCGCCAGCACCGCGGTCGGCACGCGCGGCATGGCGCCGGTCTCGATGTAGTCGCCGATGAGCGGCAGGCCGAACGCCGTCCCCGCCAGCGCCAGTCCTGCCCCGGCGAGCGCGAAGAGCGGCAGCGGCCTTTGCTCCTTCACCAGCATCAGGATCATGTGCAGGATGCGCAGCCCGTCGGACACCGTCCTGAGTTTCGAGGCCGATCCCGGCGGCCGGTCGCGATACGTGATGGCGACCTCGGCAACCGGCATGCGCAGGTCGAGCGCGTGGACCGAGAACTCGGTCTCGGTCTCGAAGCCCGACGAGAGGGCCGGGAAGCTCTTGACGAAGCGGCGCGAGAAGACCCGGTAGCCCGACAGCATGTCGGTCAGCTGCCGCCCGAACAGGCGCGCCACGATGCCGGTGAACAGGCGATTGCCGAACCGGTGCCCCGGCCGGTAGGCGCCAAGCGTGTCGGACACCCGGCAGCCGTTCACCATGTCGAGCTGCTCCTCCCGGAGCAGGCGCACCATGGCGGCGGCCGCGCCCGCATCGTAGGTGTCGTCGCCGTCGACCAGCACATAGGCCTCCGCCTCGATGTCGGCGAACATCCGGCGGATCACGTGGCCCTTGCCCTGGCGCGGTTCGCGGCGGACCACGGCGCCCGCGGCACGGGCCAGGGTGGCGGTCCCGTCCCCCGAATTGTTGTCGTAGACGTAGACCGTCGCCTCCGGCAGGGCCGCCCGGAAGTCGGCGATCACCTTGCCGATGGCCGCCGCCTCGTTGAAGCACGGGATGAGCACCGCCACCCCGTCCTGGGGGCGCGCATCGAGCGGGGCGAACTGGCGGGGAACGGGAAAAAGCTGCATGGCGGACCGGCGGCACGGCCCGCGCGGGCCGGCGGGCAATGCTCCGATTGTAGCGTCGGCCCCGTTCACAAACCCTTGTGGCGATCGGGACAAAACCCCCTCAACGCTCGCGCCTCGTCACCGCCAGGGCGGCCCGGAACGCCCCCTCGATATCGAGCCCGGTGGTGTCGAGCGTGACGGCGTCCGCCGCGGCCCGCAGCGGGGCCGTGCTACGCGAGGAGTCGCGCTCGTCGCGGCGAAGGATGTCGGCGAGCACGGCCTCGAAATCGG
>CAXUMV010000058.1:0-3440 GCA_964252065.1 uncultured Lichenihabitans sp. | reverse complement strand
CGGCCGGCTCGCCGCGGTTCGCCAGTTCGAGCGCGCGGCGCTGCGCCCGCGTCTGCGGGCTCGCGGTGACGAAGATCTTCACGTCCGCCTCGGGGCAGATCACGGTGCCGATGTCCCGCCCGTCGAGCACCGCCCCGCCGGGGCGCCGGGCGAAGGCGCGCTGGGTCTCGACCAGGGTGCGCCGCACCTCGGGGAGCGCCGCGACCACCGAGGCCGCCTCGCCCATCTCGCGGCCGCGCAGCAGCGCCTCGTCGAAGTCGACCAGGGCCAGCCCGCGGGCCGCCTCGACCGCGGCCGCGACATGGTCCAGCGGCCGCTCCGCCTCGATCAGCACGCGCGCGGTCGCCCGGTAGAGCAGCCCGGTGTCGAGGTGCGGCAGGCCGTGATGGGCAGCGAGCTTGCGGGCCAGCGTTCCCTTGCCGGACGCCGCCGGCCCGTCGATGGCGATGATCAAGGCGTCACCCGAAGGTGGCGCCGAGGGCCGCCATGCTGGCCTTGAAGGTCGGAAAGCTGGTTGCGATCATGCTCTCGTCGTCGATGCCCATGGGCCTCGCCGAGGCAAGCCCGAGGCAGAGGAAGCTCATGGCGATCCGGTGGTCGAGATGGGTCGTGGCGACGCCCCCGCCCGGCACCGCCCCCCCGAGCCCCTCGACCACGAGATCGTCCGCCTCGATGGCGCAGGGCACCCCGGCCTGGTCGAGGCCCTCGGCCACGGCGGCCAGGCGGTCCGATTCCTTGACCCGCAGCTCGTGCAGCCCGCGCATGCGGGTCGTGCCGTCGGCGAAGGCGGCCGCCACGGCGAGGATTGGGTATTCGTCGATCATCGTGGGAGCGCGGCCGGCCGGAACGTCGACGCCCCGCAGGGCGGAGGCGCGCACCCTGAGGTCGGCGACGTCCTCCCCGCCCTCGCTGCGGCCGTCGAGCGCCTCGATCCGCGCGCCCATCTCGCGCAGGGTGACGAGGAGGCCTGTGCGCAGCGGGTTGGTCATCACGCCCTCGATCACGATGTCCGAGCCCGGCACGATCAGCGCTGCGACCAGCGCGAAGGCGGCCGAGGAGGGGTCGGCCGGCACCGCGACCGGGGCCGCGGCGAGGCGCGCCCGCCCGGCGAGCGTGATCCGCCGGCCGTGGTCGCCGGCGGGCTCGACCCGGACGTCGGCGCCGAAATGGGCCAGCATCTTCTCGGTATGGTCGCGCGTCGCCTCGCGCTCGACCACGACCGTGTCGCCCGGCGCCATGAGGCCGGCCAGCAGCACCGCCGACTTCACCTGCGCGGAGGCGACGGGGAGCTCGTAGACGATCGGCCGCGGTTCGGCGGCGCCGCGCAGCGTGATCGGGCAGCGCCCGCCCTCCCCCTGCGCCAGCACGCGCGCGCCCATTTGTTCGAGGGGATCGAGGATGCGGCGCATGGGGCGCTTGCGCAGGCTGGCGTCGCCGTCGAACACCGCCGTGAGGTCGTGCCCGGCGACGACGCCCATCATCAGGCGCGACCCCGTCCCGGCATTGCCGAAGTCGAGGGGCGCGGCCGGGCTCAGGAGGGCGCCCGCGCCCTCGACGCTCCAGGCCCCGGGGGCGTGGCGGTCGAGGCGGGCGCCGAGCGCGCGGCAGGCGTCCCCCGTGCGCATGACGTCCTCGCCCTCGAGCAAGCCCGTGATGCGCGTCGTGCCCCGCGCGAGGAGGCCGAACAGGAAGGCGCGGTGGGAGATCGACTTGTCGCCCGGCGGCCGGAACCGCCCGCGCAGCGGCCCGCCCCGCTGGCCGGAGAGCGGCCGGCCGACGCCGCCATGCCCGTGCTCTCTGCCCGCCATCGGCGTCCGCCCTCCCGTCCCGCGGAGCGGCTCCTAGCATCTGCCACGGCCGCTGTCATGCCGCGGCGCCCTCCCGGCAGGGGCGTCGGGCGGCCCCGCCGCGGACCGGATTTGACAGCCCCCCCGCCGACGACTAACCGGGTGCGCTCCATCGGGCCCGACGCTCTCGATCCGTGGCGTTGGATGAGGATTGTGCACACGTGGCTAGACCGGAATTTGGTGCCAAGCGCCAATGTCAGAACTGCGGCACGAAGTTCTTCGATTTGAGCAAGGACCCGATCACCTGCCCCAAGTGCGGGACGGTGTTCCAGGTGGTGGCGCTGTCGCGGTCGACGCGCGGACCGGTCGCGGCGCGCGAGGAGGAGGACACTGAGGCCGAGCCCGTGGGCCCGGAGGTCGTCTCCCTCGAGGATGCGGAACCCGGTGAGAAGCCCGAGCCGGCCGAGGACGCCGATCTCGAGGTCGAGGACGTGCCGGCCGACGACACCTTCCTCGAGGAGGAGGAAGAGGAGAACGACGACGTCGCCGACCTGATCGACGGCGACATCGAGGACGACGAGGAGCCGTGAGGCCCGGAGCCCGCCGGGCCCGTGCAATTTGCAGCGGCAAGGGCTTGTGAGCGGGACGCGAGTGAGGCTATACAGCCGCTCGCTTCGATGACACCGGCGCCCGACCCAAGCGGAGCGCCGAAGCGCGTGGGGCCATAGCTCAGTTGGGAGAGCGCTTCAATGGCATTGAAGAGGTCGTCGGTTCGATTCCGTCTGGCTCCACCACCCACTCCCGCCACCCTGACCTGTTTTCCCTCTTCCTGAGTTCTCGCGACAGTGTCGGGGGTTAGCACGGGCGGTGAGCATGAAAATTGCTCCTCGAACCCGTCTTCAGCCAGGCTCCGACCCTTTCAGGCCTTCAGTCTCAGCCCGCAAATGTCCTCTTCCGTGCCCGGATGCGGTGCGGTGACCAGAGACCGGTTCGCAAGTCTGCGACCATCTCAGCCTCGGTGCGAACTGCTGCTCAGTCCGGCATGATCGTGGTCTGGTCACGGGCACGATCTTCGGTTGTCGCAATCTGACTGTTCGCCGGTAGCGTTGTCACGGGATGTGAGACGGCCTCGATAGGTCTCCAATGCAGTGCCGCTGGTCACGTGGCCGCAGGTGCCCTGACCATCATCGACGATCCTGTCGCTTGGATGAGTGCGATCAGTTCCGCGCAGGCAGTCCGAGCCTCGCGTGCTGCTCGGCCCAGCTGGACGGCAGGTCGACGAGGCGGGACAGGCCGAAGCCGCGCGGCAGGGTGCCATCGGCCGCGGCTTCGACGATGTCGGGCGCCGCGAAGGCCAGCGACAGCGTCATGCGGGCCGAGCGCAGGCCGATCGCCTCGCGCCGGGCGATCGCCTCGATGTCGGGCACCGTGCCCGCCATGATTTCGTCGAGCCAGCCGCGTGCGATCGCGATGCCGCGCAGCAGCCGCGAGCGCGCCTCGGCCCGGATGGGTCGGTGAGGGCCCGCGCCGTCCGCGGGTGCGATCACCTCGCGCTTGCGGTGCAGGCTCCTGGCCGACCAGGGAACGACGATCGGGCTATTGGCCGCGAACGGGCCGGCATCCGGTGTCAGCCGGATCTCGACCATGTCCCGG
>CAXUMV010000057.1:0-13382 GCA_964252065.1 uncultured Lichenihabitans sp. | reverse complement strand
AACAACGCCCAAGGGGCGGCGCTCGGCGCCCAGCAGTGGATCAAGGACGTCGGGCAGAAGGGCAAGTATGTCGAGCTCCTGGGTGCTCCCTCCGACAACAATGCCGCGACCCGCTCCAACGGCTACGAGACCGTGCTCGGCCAGTACGACACGCTCGAGAAGGCCGGCTCGCAGGTCGGCAACTGGGACCGGACGCAGGGGCACGACAAGATGCAGAGCCTGCTGCAGGCCCATCCTGACGTCATCGGCGTGATCAGCGGCAACGACGAGATGGCGCTCGGGGCGGTCGCGGCCCTCAAGGAAGCCGGCAAGCTGTCGGGCATCAAGGTCGGCGGCTTCGACGGATCGCCGGACGCGGTGGCGGCCATCAAGGCGGGCGAGCTGCAATACACCGTGCTCCAGCCGGTCGCGACCTTCGCGGCCAAGGCCGTGCAGGAAGCGGACAGCTTCATCAAGACCGGCAAGACCGGCGCCGCGACCGAAAAGCAGCTGCTCGACTGCGTCCTCATCACCAAGGCGGACCTCGCCCGCTACAGCGCCCCGTTCACGCTGGATCCCTGAGGGTCGACGCGTCCCGGACAAGGCCCTTCTCCCGCTCCCGCGGGAGAAGGTGTCCGAAGGACGGAGGAGGGCATCCTCAAGCCCCCGAGTCCCCCCATCCGCCCTGTCGGCACCTTCTGCCGCAAGCGGGCGAAGGAGCGAGGCATGACGGGTTCCGTAACGCACCAAGAGGCCGTGACCCGATTGGTACATGGATTGCTTCGTCCGTCAGACCCGTTAACCTGACATGGCAGACGGCAGCGGGCGGGGTGTCGAGCGTCGCATGGTGGCTTGGATCGTATCGCGCGGGGCTGCATGCCGGCCCTGATCCTGAAACGGCTCGCGCTGTCGCTGGTGACGCTGCTCATCCTGAGCGTGCTGGTCTTTCTCGGTGGCCAGCTGCTGCCCGGCGATGCGGGCCGGGCTATCCTCGGTCCCTTCGCCGATGCCCGCGCCGTGGCCGCGCTCGACCACCAGCTCGGCGTCGACCGTCCGCTTCTGGTGCAGTATGTCGACTGGATCGGGCATTTCGCCATCGGCGACATGGGCCAGTCCTTCGCCTACCGGTCTCCTGTCGCCCCGTTCGTCGCCACCGCGCTCGCCAACTCGCTGAAGCTCGCGGGGGTCGCCTTCGTGATCGTGGTGCCGCTGAGCCTGCTCGGCGGCATCTACGCCGCGCTCCATGTGGGGCGGTGGAGCGACCGCGCCATCGTGCTCGCCGGCGTCTCGGCCAGCATCATCCCCGAATTCGTCTCCGGCATCGTGCTGATCCTGATCTTCGGGGTCTGGCTGCGCTGGCTTCCCATCTCGGCGGCCGTCCCGGCCGGGGCGGGCGCGCTGGACCAGGCCTGGCACCTGGTCCTGCCCACGATCCCGCTCGTGATGATCCTGTTCGGCTACATCGCGCGGATCGCCCGGGCCGGCACGGTCGAGGCCCTGCAGGCGGACTACACGCGCACCGCCGTCCTGAAGGGCCTGACCCCGCAGGCGGTGCTGTTCCGGCACGTGCTTCGCAACGGCCTGCTCCCGACCATCGCGGTGATCGGAACGCAGGTCGGCTATTTGATCGGCGGTCTCGTGGTGATCGAGATCCTGTTCCGCTACCAGGGCATCGGCAGCCTCATCTATGTGGCCGCCAAGGGCAAGGACTTCCCGATGCTGGAATCCGGCATCCTGACGGTCGGCGTCATCTACACCATCGCGACCCTTCTCGCCGACCTCCTGAACTCCGCCCTCAACCCGCGCGTGCGCTTCGGCGGCGCGGCGTGATGGGCGGCTTCCCGCGCCGCCTCGGGGCCCGGCCGGCATGAGCGCCGCATCGGCCCCCGGCCTAGCGGGCGAGCTGCGGCGCTCCCCGGGCTTCCTGGTCGGGGCGGTCATTATCGCGTTCTGGCTCTGCTGCGCCACCTTCGGGGCCTATCTCGTGCCGCACGACCCCTTCGCGGGCGAACTCATGGACGCCCTGCTTCCCCCGAGCGCCGACTACTGGTTCGGCACCGACCAGCTCGGCCGCGATATCTTCTCGCGGGTGATCATCGGCGCGCGGGATATCTTCACCATCGCGCCCGCCGCCACGCTGCTCGGCGTCGTGGGCGGCACCGCGCTCGGGCTGGTGACGGGCTACTTCCGCGGCTTCGTCGACGACAGCCTGAGCCGCATCATCGACGCCGTGCTGGCGCTGCCGCTCGTCATCATCGCGCTGCTCGCCCTCGTGGCGCTGGGCAGTTCGGACGTCACGGTGATCGTCGTGATCGGCCTCGCGTTCGCGCCGAACATCGCCCGCACGGTCCGCTCGGCGGTCCTGAGCGAGCGCGACCTCGACTACGTCGCGGCGGCGGGCCTGCGCAACGAGTCCACGCTGCACATCCTGTTCGTCGAGATCCTGCCCAACGTGCTGTCTCCCATCTTCGTTGAGGCCACCGTGCGCCTGGGCTATGCGATCTTCACCGTCGCCACGCTGAGCTTCATCGGCTTCGGGGTGCAGCCGCCCTCGCCCGACTGGGGGCTGGGCATCGCGGAAAACTACAGCCTCATTCCGGGCGGGTTCTGGTGGACCGTGCTGTTCGACGCCCTCGCCATCATGTCGCTGGTGATCGGCGTCAACCTCATGGCCGAGGGTCTCAAGGGAGCGCTCGAGACGTGACCGCGATCGTCGGCCCCCCTGCCTCCGCCGGCAGCGCGCGCGCGCTCCTGCCCGCCGCGGAGGCCGCCGCCCGTCCCCCCGCCCTCGAGGTGGACGACCTCTCCGTCGCGTTCCGGGTGCGCGGCGGCGAGCGGCAGGTGCTCGACCATGTGTCGCTGCGCATCGCGCGAGGCGAGTCCTACGGGCTCGTGGGCGAGTCGGGATGCGGCAAGTCGACCGTCGCGCTCGCGGTGGTGCGGTATCTCGCCCGCAACGGGCGGGTCAGCAGCGGACGCATCGAGGTCGCGGGCCTCGATCTCCTGCGGATCGGCAAGGCCGAGCTCCGGCAGGTCCGGCGGACCGCCATGTCGATGGTCTACCAGGACGCCGGCCGCGCCCTCAACCCGACCCTCAAGGTCGGCCGGCAGGTCGAGGAGATCTTCGCCCTGCAGGGTCTGCGGCCCGCCGAGTGCCGCGATCGGACGATCGCCATGCTGCGCCGGGTGCAGATCACCGATCCGGGCTCGGTGACCGAGCGCTATCCCCACCAGCTCTCCGGCGGCATGCAGCAGCGGGTCGCGATCGCCATGGCGCTCGCCATCAACCCCGACCTCCTGATCCTCGACGAGCCCACGACGGGTCTCGACGTGACGGTCGAGGCGGAGATCCTCGACCTGATCGCCCGGCTGCGGCAGGAATACTCGTCCGCCGTGCTGTTCATCAGCCACAACCTCGGCGTGATCGCCAAGATGTGCGATCGCATCGGGGTCCTCTACGCCGGCCGCCTCGTCGAGGAAGGCCCGACCAGGGATCTGCTCGAGGCGCCGCGCCACCCCTACACGGTCGGGCTGCTGCGATGCCTGCCGCGGGCGGGGCGGCGCAAGGACCACGGCCGCCTCGACACGATCCCGGGCACCCTGCCGGCCCTGGGCGCGGCCGTGCCGGCCTGCATCTTCGTCGACCGCTGCGGCCTGGCGGCCGACCTCTGCCGGACCGTGCCGCCCGATCTCTTCGACCTCGGCGGCCGCCGGAGCCGGTGCCACTTCCACGAGCGCGCCGCCGACCTGCCGCGCACGACGCCCGCCGACGCCTCGGTGCTGGCCCCGATCCGGACCACAGGCACGCCCGTGCTGGAGACGGACGGCCTCGCCAAGACGTTCCGGGTCGGCCGGCACGCCGTGCGGGCGGTGTCGGACGTCTCGATCACGCTCTGGCCGGGCCAGACGCTCGGCATCGTGGGCGAGTCGGGCAGCGGCAAGTCGACCCTCGCCCGCATGATGCTGGGCCTGGTCGAACCCGACGAGCCCGAGCGCATCAGGCTGAACGGCGCCCCGCTCCCCACGCGGCTGTCGGCCCGCAGCGCCGACCAGCTCAAGACGCTGCAGATCGTGTTCCAGAACCCGGATTCCGCGCTGAACCGGGCCCACAGCATCCGCCACATCATCGGCCGCGCCCTCACGACGCTCGCCAAGGTGCCGCGGGCCAAGCAGCTCGAGCGGCTGCTCACCTACACCCACGCGGTCCGGCTGGCCGACCGCTATCTCGCCTCGCGCCCGAGCCAGCTCTCGGGCGGGCTCAAGCAGCGCGTCGCCATCGCGCGCGCCTTTGCGGGGGAGCCCAGCGTGGTGGTGTGCGACGAGCCGACCTCCGCGCTCGACGTGTCGGTGCAGGCCGCGATCCTCAACCTGCTGGTCGACCTGCAAGCCGAGCGGGGGGTCAGCTACATCTTCATCTCGCACGACCTCGGAACCGTGCGCTACCTGTCCGATCGGATCGCGGTCCTCTACATGGGACGCCTCATGGAGATCGGCCCGGCCGAGGAGGTGTTCGAGGGGCCGCACCACCCCTATACCGAGGCGCTCCTGTCGGCGGTGCCGGAGCTGGGCGGGGGGACGGCGTCGCGCATCCGCCTGCACGGCGAGATGCCGAGCGCCATCGATCCCCCGCCGGGCTGCGTCTTCCAGACGCGATGCCCGCGCAAGATAGGCGCGATCTGCGAGACCGCGGAGCCCGGCCTGAACCCGCTGTCGCGCGAGCACGGCGTCCGGTGCCACCTCCCCGCCGACCAGCTGGGGCGCAGCGGGCGGGCCGTGGGAGCGGCGGTGCACTGAGACGCGCCTGCGCGACATCGCCAGGTGCGTCGGCGCCGCGGCGATTCATGCGAGGTGGAGAGGCCCGACCATGGATCGCTTCGCTTCGCTCGCGAAGACGGCACCGGCCTTGGCGGGTCCGAACTCGACCGGGGTGGCCTTGTCCGAGTCGACGACGTAGCGGCGGTTCACTGGTCGGCCCTGCGCTGCATCGACCCCGTCATCGCGAGGCGCATCAGCGCCGTGGCGATCCATGCCACGGTGGAGAGGCCCGACGATGGATCGCTCCGCTTTGCTCGCAAAGACGACACCGGCCTTGTCGGGTCGGAACTCGAACAGCGTGGCCCTGTCCAGACCGCGTGCCTTGCACGGCCGCCTTGGCCTGCCGACCGTCCGCCGGGCGGCGCCCTGAAGGGGACGCCGCCCGGTCCGCCGACGGTCAGGCCGTCTTGGTGGCTTTGGCCATGAACAGCTGGCTGATCGCCGAGGGCTGCACGCCGGTGACGTTCTTGGCCGTGACGACGATGTAGTCGTAGAAATAGCCGAAGATCACCGGCGTCTCGTCGAGCAGGAGGCGCTGGATCTTGCCGGCATACTCCTTCTGGCTGTCGAGGTCGGCGGTCGCGATGTAGCTCGCCACGAGCTTGTCGTAGTCGGCATTCTTGAAGTGCGCCGCGTTCCAGCTGCCGTCGCTCTTGAGGGGCGCGGACAGGTAGACGTTGGGCACGCCGCGGTGCCCGTAGTCGGTGATCCCCATCGTGGAGTCGAGCCAGTTGGACTTGCCGAACACGGCGTCGCCGTAATAGGCGCCCTGGTCGAGCACGTTGAGATCGATCGTGATGCCGATCTCGCGGGCGGCGCTCTGGATCAGCTGCGAATATTCGGGGATCTCGAGGAACCGCTCGCTGGTGAGCGTCACCTTGAGGTTCTTGGCGCCGGCCGCCTCGAGGAGCTGCTTGGCCTTGGCGACGTCCTTGCCGCGCTGGGCCACGGTCTTGTCCGTCGAGGGATAGACGGGCGCGAACGGGCTGTCGTTGCCCGCCGAGGCCCGGCCGCGCATGAGGCCGCCGACGAGGCGGGTCCGGTCGAGCGCCAGCGCGATGGCCTGCCGGACGCGCTTGTCCTTGAAGGGGTCCATGTCGTTGCGCATGTGGACCTGCTGATGCGCCGACGACTTCAGGCTGATGACCGTGAAGTTGGGATCGGTGAGCAGGCCCGCCGCGGCCAGGATCGGCACCTGCTGGACCACGTCGACCTCGCCCCCCTGCAGGGCGAGCACCATCGGGGCCGTGTCGGCGAAGAACGTGAACTCGAGCCGGTCCGGGAGGGGCTTCTCGCCCCAGTAATCCGGGTTGCGGACGAAGCTCGCCCCGACCTTGGGGGTGTACTTCTCGAGCTTGAACGGCCCGGTGCCGACGAAGTCCTTCTCGAAGTTGCCGTCGTAGTCGGCCGGGATGATGATCGCGTTGTAATTGTCGGAGGACACGATGTAGGGGAAGTTGCCGTTGGCCGCATCGAGATGGAACTCGACCGTGTAGTCGTCGACCTTCTTGGTGTTGCCCTTCGACAGGGTGCCCTGCAGCGCCGACAGGGCGTTGGACGAGTTGCTCGGGTCGGCCAGGCGGTCGATCGAGGCGACGACGTCGTCGGCCTTGAAGGCCTTGCCGTTGTGGAACTTGACGCCCTTGCGCAGCGCGAAGGTCCAGACCGTGCTGTCCTGGTTCGGCTTCCAGCTCTCCGCCAGGCCCGGCTGCAGGACGAGGTCGGGGGTGTCGACGCAGAGGAACTCTCCCACCTGCTGCAGCAGCAGGAGGCCGCCCGAATTGGCGACCGTCACGGGGTCGATGGCCCCGTTGGGGACTTTCTGCCCGATGCGGATCGTGCCGCCCGGCGTCGCGGCCCGCGCGCCCATCATGGCCGGCAGCGTGCCCAGTCCGACGCCGGCGAGCCGCATCAGGACGGGCAGGGACATGCCGAGCACGGAGCCGTGACGCAGCAGCTCGCGCCGGCTGACCCGGCCGGCGACGAACCCGTCGATGAGGTGGCTTTCGGTCTCTGTGCCCGCGAAGCGAAGCTTGTCTGCAAGGTCTCTATCGTACGTCATCGTCCCACTCTCCCGGTTGTCAATGCGTCGGTGTCCCGCGCGCAGGCGGGTGTCGCCAAGCAATCTCGGGGCCGTCCATGACATCCTCACGATGCCCGGCGGCGGCCCTCCGCCGCGTCGTCCCCGCCGGCGGGCTCCTCACTCCTGCAGCACCCCATCCACCAGGGCGGCGACGAGCTCAGGTAGCACATCGAAGGCATAGCCGACGTGCAATCTTTCGAGCCGCGTGTGGTAGTCGCGCCCCCACGGGCCGGCGTTGACGATCGGCACCCCGGCGATGCCGTCCTGCTCGGGCCAGCCGACCCACGCCGTCCAGCCCGGCATGTTGCGGGCCACGACCCCGAGCAGCCCCTCGTCGGCCTCCCCGAGGAAGCTCATGTCCGAGATGCCGGCGAAGACGGGCGTGCAGCCGATGGAGGTGCCGTGCCGGTCGCCCACGGCCTGCGCGGCCGCGGCCGCGACCCTGGCGAGGCGTGCGGCTCCCGGCGCGCCGGACAGGCGGGTCGGCAGGTAGGGGATCGAGCCGAACCCCACCACCACGGCCGGCCCGGGCAGTCCGCCGGCCTGCCAGAGCCGTTCGGTCAGGCGACGGCAGCGCTCGGGCAGGGAGGCCGCGGCGCTGTCCTCCATCAAGGCGTGGCGCAGGGCGTCCGGCGCCCTCTGCCGGACCCGGTCCACCAGCGCCTCGAAGCGCAGGACCGGCACGGCCGGCATGGCGTCGATGGCGGCCTCGGCGCCGCGAAACGCGCCGGTGCGGCCGCGCAGCATCTCGAGCGCCTCCCCGACGGCCTCGCGGCACAGGGCCTCGAAGGCGTCCAGCACCGCGGCCGGCGTGCGGGTCACGATCTGCACGCTGAAGGCCGCAAAGGCGGTCGCGGGCGTCGTCACGTCGTAGCCGGCCTTGCCGTCGCGCAGGCTGAGCAGGCTCGGCGGCGTCGCAAGGTCGGGGGAGGGATCGGTCAGTTCCCCGGCCCACTCCACCCGGCGTGCGATGGCGGCGGCCAGCACGCCCGCATTGACGCCGGCCTGGGGATAGCCCGCATGGGTCGGCACGCCGGCCACGAACGCGGTGGCGAGCAGTTTACCCACGGTCCCCAGCGCGACGACGCGGCCGGCGCTGCCGTCCCCGTCGTCGGCGGTGGAATCGAGGTTGACGGCCGCCACGAGGTCGAGCGCCTCCTCGCGCGCGATGGTCCGCAGTTCGGGCGCCGCGCGCCGTGCCCCGCTTGAGGCGGCTTCCTCGTCGGGCACCGCGAGGAACAGGAGGTTGCCGGACCGCGGTCCTGCGGCGAACCGCTCCGCGACGCTGATCCCGGCCGCAAGGCCCGCCTTCATGTCGAGCAGCCCGCGGCCGGGGAGGAAGGCGCCGGAGGCGAGATCGGCCTGCGCCCGGCGCTCGGCCGGCGTGCTCGCGCTCTCGCCAAGCTCACGGGCGAGGGCGGGGGCGAGCGCCTCGGGGTCGGTCGCGAGGGCCTTGAGGTCGTGGTAGTCGGCGACCGAGACCGTGTCGTAGTGCCCGGTCAGGACGACGGTGGCGCGTCCGGCGCCCCGCACCAGCAGGGCGACGCAGTGGCGGGCGTCGCCCGGCCCGACCGGGAAGGTCCAGACCTTGGATCGGGGCGCGGGCAAGGCGGCCGCCAGCCGCTCGGCCAGCCAGGGGCCGAAATGCGCTTCGTCGGGCGTGCCGGTGACGCTCGGGCGCCGCGTCATCGCCATGGCCCAGGCGCGTGCCGAAGCCGCCATGCGCCGGCTGGTCGCTGGCCCGCTCATGCCCGCGCGCGACGTCCCTCGGGATCGACCGGCGAGGCCGGGATGATCCGCGCCGCCCGCCGCCGCCCGACGACGTCGACCGTGAGCGTCGCGCCCTCGGCCGCGACGGCGCTGTCGACATAGGCGAGCGCGAGGCTCTTGCCGCAGGTGTGGCCGTAGCCGCCCGACGTCGTCGTGCCGACCAGCCGGTCGCCCGCCCAGACCGGCTCGGAGCCCGACGCATCGGCCTCGTCGGCCTCGACCTCGAGCGGCACCAGCCGCTGCGCCGGGGCGCCGCCGTCCCGCTCGCGGAGCGCGGCGTCCCGCCCGGTGAAGCCGGGCTTGTCGTAGGCGACGAACCGGTCGAGCCCGCACATGGCAGGCGTCACGGTCTGGGTGAACTCGCGCGACCAGAGCCCATAGCTCTTCTCCAGCCGCAGCGCGTTCGCGGCCTGAAAGCCGATCTGCGCGAGGCCCCTGTCGCGGCCGGCCTCCAGAATGGCCCGGTAGAGCGTGCGCTGCTCGGCGGCGGGCACGTTGATCGAAAAGCCGAGCTCGCCCGACATCGACAGGCGCCCGACCCGGGCACGGCCGAGGCCGACATCGAGGGTCGCGCAGCCCATGAGCGGCAGGGCCGCGTCGGAGACGTCGTCGCCGGTCAGCCCCTGCAGGAGCTCGCGCGAGCGGGGGCCGCTGATCGCCAAGCCCGGCATGGCGTCCGAGACGTCCTCGAGCGTGACCCCGCCCGTGGGAAGCTGCCCGTCGAACCAGCGCCGATGCCACCGACGCAGATGGTACGCGCCCATCAGCCAGAACGTCTCGTCGTCCCAGTTGAACACCGTGAGGTCGCACGTCGAGCAGGCCGACCCCGCGCCGCGCGGCCCGGCACTCGCCCGCGACCAGCGCGAAGGCCTCGGAGCGCTTGAGCGTCGGGGTCTCGACGAAGCCCGGATCGCCCGGCGCGAAGTAGAGCGGCACCTCCATGCCCCACAGGACGCCCCATCGCGCGCCCTCCGCGGTCATGACGTCGTAGGCGGGGGGCACCTTCAGCGGCCGGGCGGCCGGCAGCGGCTCGTTCGGGTAGCTGTTGAGGAAGCGGCGCGCGTAGAACTGCCCCGTGGTGGCCGCGAGATAGGACGCGTTGGTCGCAAAGGCGCCGTAGCGCGCGACGTCCATGCCGAACACGTCCGCCCCGGGCTCGCCTTCGGTGATCCAGCGCGCGACCGTGAGGCCCACCCCGCCGCCCTGGCTGAAGCCCGCCATCACGCCGCAGGCGCACCAGAAATTGCGGAGCCCGGGCACCGGCCCGACCAGCGGGTTGCCGTCCGGCGTGAAGGTGAACGGCCCGTTGACCCAGCGCTTGATCCCGGTCTCCTGCAGCACCGGGTAGCGCTCGAACCCGATGGTCAGCTCGGGGGCGATCCGGTCGATGTCGGGCGGGATGAGCTCGATGCCGTAGCTCCAGGGCGCCCCTTCGGGATGCCAGTGTTTCGGGTTGCGCTCGTAGACGCCGAGCAGCAGGCCCTGGCCTTCCTGCCGGGCGTAGGTGAAGCCCTCAGGGTCGACGACCGTGGGGATCTCCTGCGCCAGCCCCGCGAGTTCCGGGATGGCTTCGGTGACGAGGTAGTGGTGTTCCATCGGCACCACGGGCAGGTCGACGCCCGCCATGGCGCCCACGCGCCGCGCCCAGAGCCCGGCCGCGTTGACGACGTGCTCGGCCGTGATCGTGCCCTTCTCGGTCACGACGCTCCAGCTGCCGTCGGGCCGCGGATGCAGCTCGAGCACCGCGTTGCGCAGGATGATCTCGGCCCCCTTCTTGCGGGCGGCGGCCGCATAGACGTGGGTCGTCCCGTAGGGATCGAGGTAGCCGTCGTTGGGGTCCCACAGGCCGCCGAACAGCCCGTCGGTATCCAGGATGGGGCAGAGCCGCTTGATCTCCTCGGGGGTGATGAGGGCCGCATCGTGCAGGCCCATGGTCCGGAAGGTCGCCAGCGCGGCCTGCAGCCCCTCCCACCGCTCGGCCGTCCCGGCGATCGTGATGGCGCCCGTCGGCTTCAGGCCGAGCGTGTGGTCGGTCGCCTCTCCCTGCAGCTCGCGATAGAGCGAGATGGTGTAGCGCTGCATGGCCGAGATGTTGGGATCGACATTGAACGAATGGAAGCCTGCGGCGGCGTGCCAGGTCGAGCCGGCCGTGAGCTCGCTGCGCTCCACCAGCGCCACATCGCTCCAGCCGAACTTGGCCAGATGGTAGAGGACGCTCGCGCCGATGACGCCGCCCCCGATCACGACGACACGGTAGTGAGACTTCATCGCCCTCGCCCTTTGGCCTCAGTTTGCGAACGCTAGCCGAGGCGGGGGAGCAAGGCTAGGGTGGGGGCTCGATTGGCGTCGGCGCGCGAGGGCGGGTTTGGGTGGTGAGATGAAGTTGGAGCGCGGCCCACAACCGGAAGTTCAGCTCAGTACCCCCGCCGGCCTTATCGAATGAGCTTGCAAAGATTGCTCTGCAATGCTGTCACATGCGCCGGATAGGCGGCATCATCGGACCCAGAAGCGACGCCGTTGTCGAGAGCCGAGAACCGCGCTCGCAATGAACGTCGGCATTCTTGCCCGCGCTCGTGAGTGGCGATGGCGTGAAGCTCTACATTGCGGCACATAGAGGGCAGGAAATCTGGCTGGCGAGATGAATGAGCGACAAGGCGAGCGATAATTTGGGAGAAGACGAAGACCTCGATAGGTTGGACAACGCCGAAGATTCGAGCGGTCACTCCGGTCGTCTCAAGCCTTGGGATCCGGGAAAAATCCGCATCACTACCAAGTCCTTCACGCTGCGCGAGGTGGTGGAGCAGATAACTGACGGCGACATAGACCTGTCACCTGATTTTCAGCGCGAATATGTGTGGAAGGCACGCCAACGCACACGTCTGATCGAGTCAATCCTTCTCGGCATCCCCCTCCCAGCCTTCTATTTCAACCAGACTGCCAATGGGGCCTACCAAGTCGTCGACGGTGTTCAGCGGCTTTCGACGATTACGCTTTTCATGCGCGACCAGCACACGCTCTCGAACATCGATCTTGAATACCTATCCGACCTCGACGGTATGATCTTCACGGGCTTAGATCCGGCAGCGCTGCGGCGCTTCCGCAGCACGCAGATCGTTGTCCACGTGATCGAGCCGCAGACGCCGGACGAGGTGAAGTACGACATATTCAGTCGCGTGAACACACTGGGAAGTCCGCTCTCCGCGCAGGAGATTCGTCACGCGATGAGCGAAGACCGCTCTCGCGGCTTCATCGGCCGGCTTGCTGACAGCAAGGCTTTCGACATTGCCACTGAGCACCACTACTGGAAGAAACTTCCAAACGGGGCAGTTGTCCATGAGAGTGGGAGGATGGCGAACCGTGAATTGGCGCTACGGTTCTGCGCGTTCCGCCTATGTACAATTGATCAATACCGACAGTTCCCGAGCCTCGACACATTCCTGATGAACTTTACAAAACGCATTGATGGTGCGTCCGAGCCGGTAATTGACGATCAGGAACTCGCGATACTCGAGATAGACTTCGGGCGCGCCATGGTGGCCGCGCACGACGTCCTCGGGAATGCGGCGTTCCGGCGCTGGCCGCTTGGCGCGGACCGCCGGGGGCCGATCAACAGGGCCTTATTCGAGGCGCAGGCGAACGCTTTGGCAGACCACGACTTCGCGCTTCTTTTATCGCACGCTGACGCCATAAAGCACGCTTTCCGCGCGGCATTTCAAGAGCCTGAATACCTGCGCGCCGTGACGGTCAGCACGGGCGACGCCAACCGCGTCTCATACCGACTCGACCATACCCGCCAGATCATCAAGAAGATCGTCGGATGATCACGGGCATCGACGTCAAGGGGTTCAAGCGACTCGCTCGCGAGGCTTTCGAGTTTGCCCCACTAACGGTCCTAACCGGGCTGAACGGTTCGGGAAAGACCTCGCTACTCCAGTCGCTCCTGCTTGCCGCAGAGGCTAGTAGAACGAGATCGTCATCCGTGAGTCTGAACGGGCCGTTCGGGCTTGAACTGGGCGCCGCGGAAGACGTCCTCAACTGGGAGTGCACCAGCCCGATCGAAGTATCTATGAGCTGTCTCAACAGGGCGATCTCGACTTGGCAATTCGGCGTGCCTGAGGAGGACGCGCTATACCTCGACCTGATGGAGCGCCCCGAACAGCCGCCGAGTCCGTTTCGCAACGCGCCCCGCGCCTTTACCTATCTGAGCGCCGAGCGCATTGGACCCCGGGGCCACACGGACGCCTCGCCCCTCCCGGAGGCGGAGTTAGAGGTCGGTGTCCATGGCGAATACTGTGCTCACGTTCTGAGCGTATTGGGCGATAAGGTGATCGAAGCCGTGACGCGCTCTCATCCGCTCTGCAAAGGAAAAGAGCCCCGACTGCTGAAATATGAAGTCGAGCAGTGGCTGTGTGAGATCGCACGACCGATCGAGGTGACCGGTACGAGGGCGGCCGGAGCAACCGTTTCAGAACTGCGCTTCCGGTCGCCCGGATCGACCTGGGTCAAATCGACCAACATGGGATTTGGAATCACGTACGCTCTGCCCGTCGTTCTGGCGGGCCTCGTCGCGGAGACCGGCGGCTTGCTCGTCGTCGAGAATCCGGAAGCGCACCTCCATCCGGCCGGACAGTCGCGTATGGGCGTGTTCCTCGCTTGGCTCGCTGGCAAGGGCGTCCAAACGGTGATCGAGACCCACTCGGACCACGTTATCAACGGCATCCGCAGGGCCATTGCC
>CAXUMV010000056.1:11001-13584 GCA_964252065.1 uncultured Lichenihabitans sp. | reverse complement strand
CGTCCTGGTGGCGGCGCTATGCGAGTTCGAGCAGGGGCGCGCGCTGCTGCAGCGGCTGCTCGGCCCGGCCGCGATCGGCATCGCGCTGCTTCTCCTGGTGGCCGGATTCGGGATCCGGAACGCGTTCTTCCGGGAGACGATCCGCTATACGATGCTCAGCGCCGCCATCCTGGTCCTCATGGCCAACATCCTCTTTTCACCGCGATGGACATCGGTGCAGCGCGTGCTGAACAGGCCGGTGTTGGACTGGATCGGCCGGCTCAGCTACTCGATCTATGTCTGGCATTTCGCGGCGCATGCGCTGATCGTCGTGGGAACCGGCGCCCTCTGGCCCAACTTCCCGATCTGGCTCGGCGCGACGCTCGTGCTCGCCAGCCTGTCCTACTACGGCATCGAGAAGCCGCTCTCCTCGCTGCGCCACCGGTTCGGCTCCGTCGCGCCGCAAAGCGCGCTGAACTGATCCTGCCCGGACGGTTCGTCATCGCGAGGCGCCTCAGCACCGTGGCGATTTACGCGACGCCGCGGGGGTCTTTGTCCGACCCCGGACGGCCTTCGTCGGGAAATTTCGCAAAGCTGTGAGCTGCCTCACAAAGCCGACCCCGATCGCAATGCCACCATCCCGTGGTCACGCCGAGACCGCGAGGGCCGGCGCTCCGCGTGACCGCAGTGGGGTGACGGCGATGACGATCAACGCAGGCTTCATGCAGCCGACAGGCCGGGGGGCGTTCCAACCCGCCCTGCGCCCGGCGACGCCGCCGGGGCGCGAGGACGCGGACGCCGATCTCTCCGCGACCCTCGCCTCCGCGCTCGACACGCTCGACGACGGCCTGATCGTGACGACCGAGCGGGGGCTTGTCGTGCACGCAAATCAGGCGGCCCAGGCGATGGTCGCCGCAGGCGCGCTCGCGGTGTGGAACGGCCAGCTCTCCGCTGCGGCCTCGACCGACACCCGCACGCTGCGGACCGCGATCGCGGCCTGCGCCCGGGACGGGCAGGCCTGCCTGCTCCGCCTCGAAGGCCTCCACCCGCACCAGCGCCTGACGGTGACCCTGAGCCGGGCCGAAGGCGCCGTCTCGAGCTCGGGCCGGAGCGGTCCGATGGTGGTCGCGGTGCTGCGCGACGACACGCCCGTGGCGCCGTCCGCGCCCCTGCTGCAGGCCATGTTCGGCCTGACGCTGGCCGAAGCGAGGCTTGCGCGCGAGGTCATGCACGGCGACGGGCTGCAGGCCTGCGCCCGGCGGCTCGGCGTCGCGGCGAACACCGCCCGCACCCATCTCAACCGCGTCTTCGACAAGACCGGCACCAAGCGTCAGGCGGAGCTGGTGCGGCTGCTGCTCGGCTGCCGCCGATCCTGATGTCCTCCTGCAGGGCGTGAGCCTCTCCGGGTCCGTCGTGGCGAGGCGCGCGGCGCCGTGGCGACCCAGGCGACGGTGCGGCAAGCCCGGATCGCTTCGCTGGGCTCGCGAAGACGACACGGGCGGTCGACGCCGGCTTTACTCGATGCAGCCTGATCAGGCCCGGGTCAGGCGGTCGAGGCGCTGTCCTGCGCCAGGGCCTCGAGCGCCGCGGGGTTTGCGATCGCGAGCCCGCCGGGCTCGAGCGTGACCACGCCGGCATGGTGCCAGGCCCTGAGATAGCGGTTGGTGGTTTCGCGCGACAGGCCGATCATGTTGCCGATCTGCCGCTGGGGCAGGCGGATGCGCCCCTTCTCGCCGTCGGTGCCGTCCGCGGCACGGCCGAGAGTCAGAAGCGCTTGCGCCAGCCGCTGCGAGGCGGGCTTGAAGCTCGCCTGCTCAAGCTGCCGGCTGGTCTGGCGCAGCCGGATGCTCAGGATCTTGAGTAGCGCCAAGGCGGCCGAGGGCTCGTCGGCCAGGGTGGCGATGAAGTCGCGGCGCTCGAGCAGCAGGAGGCGGCACGCCGTCATGGCGGTCGCGTCCGCCGAGCGCGGCTCGCCGTCGAGCAGCGCGATCTCGCCGAAGATGCCGTTCGGGCCGATGAGGTTCAGCGTCAGCTCGGTCTCGCTGTCGGAGGGCACCGAGATGCGCACGACGCCCGCGATCACCGCCATCAGGCCGTGGCCGGCATCGCCCCTGGCGAAGATGCGGGTGCCGCGCGGGTAGGACTGGACGCGCGCGTGGCTGACGAAACGGGCGATGGCCGACGGCGGCATCGTCCTGAAGAACTCATGCCCGCGCAGGATATCCGCGCTGCTCTGTTTCAAGCTCGCCATGCCCGCCCGTCCCGCCGGGGCGGAGCATAGGGCGGTCCGTCCGGTCGGGCCAGCCCGATCGGACCCCGCGGGCGACGCTCAGAGGAGGGCCGGCGTCCAGGGCAGGTCGACCTTGGCGAAGCCGCTGCCATGCCGCTCGACGGTCAGGAAGCCCGGCATGTTGAGATGCATGCCGGCGACGGGCAGCCGGTCGGTCGCGACCTGGTCGAGCACCTTCAGGCGGGTGGCCCGCGCCATGGCGGGGTCGACGTCGAAGCCGATGGTGACCTCGGGCCGCGCGATCTGAATGTCGGCCATGTGGGTGATGTCGGTCCAGATCAGGAGCTGGTCCCGGCCCGAGGCGATGTGGAAGC
>CAXUMV010000056.1:4631-10991 GCA_964252065.1 uncultured Lichenihabitans sp. | reverse complement strand
GAATGGCCGGGCGTGTGGCCCGGCAGCGGGACCATCGCGATGCCCGGCGCGACGTCCCCGCCCGCCACCGGCCGCAGCTGGTCGCCGTAGGCGTCGAAGGCCGTGCGGGCCGCGACGAAGAAGGGCTTGGCGTCCTCGCCGACCGACCCCATGATGGCATCGTCGCGCCAGAACTTGAGTTCGGTGTCGTTCACCAGCACCTCGGCCTTGGTGAACAGCGATTTCCCGTGCAGCGTCAGGCCGCCGACATGGTCCACATGGCCGTGGCTGATCAGGACCGTGTCGATCGGTGGGACGTCGTCGGGCTCGATGCCGGCGGCGGCCAGCGCCACCGGGAAGCGCCCGCCCCAGCCGGAGAAGCCGCCCGTGCCGCCGTCGATCAGGATGGTGCGGCCATGGCCCTGCACCGCATAGCTCGCGAGGGCGATGTGGGCGAGAGGCGGCCGATGCGCCGCCGTGAGCATCGCGGCCGCGTCCTCCGCCGCGATGCCCTGGAGATAGCCGAAGGACCCATCCAGGAACCCGTCGCTGAGATAGGTGACGACATAGTCGCCGACCTTGCGGCGATTGAGCGAGGGCGCCTGGACGTCGGGCTGCTGGGCCATGCGGGTTCCTTGGGACGAAGCGAGGCGGCCGGCCGCCACAACGGAACAGGGCCGGAGATGATCCGGCCCTGCGCTTAACGAATCTGACCTGTGGTCAGGAAGCGTTGCCCCCGTTGATGCCGTTCGGGAAGAATAGGCCGGGCGTCGTGCCGCCGTAGACGATGTTGAGGACCTGAGCGGGTTGACGCGCAAATGCGAGGCCATTCGCGTCGGTCGGCACCAGGTTCGCAGACGTCCTTGGGCCGCCGCTGAGCTGGCTTTCGTTGGCGCTGATGCCCTGGTCGTCCGGGTTCGGGGACCAGTTCTGCTGCACCGTACCGGAGTGGGCCAGGTTGTTGCGCAGCGCCGAGATCAGCCGCGTGGTCTTGAAGATCATCAGGCTGGGGTCCTTCGTCTGCGCGGCGAAGAGTGAGGTCCGGATGATACCCGCGTGGTAGGCCTCGACGGCCAGGATGCCGGCCGCCGCGGTCAGCGTGTCCTTGTTGTCGATGTACTGCGCGGCGCCATGATAGGCCGTCACCCCGACGTCCTCGAAGATGTAGGCCGCAAGCAGGAAGGAGATATCATTGTCGTAGGCGTTGAAGTATCCAGCCGAGCCGGGCTCGTTCGGCGCGTTCGGGTCGATGATCTGGGCCGCGACGGCCGCATTATGGAAAGCGCGTCCGATATTGATGGACGGCTGCGCGACGGCCGATGAGCCGAGCGCCGTACGCAGAAACTTGACGTGCGTCAGCTCGTCGTTGGCGATTTCCTGCGCATAGGCCGCGATAAGCGGATCGCTGAACGGCACCTGGCGGCCGCCGGTCACGGTGCCGGGCGTTCCGACCGTGCCGCTCGTATACTGGGGGTCCAGATAGCGCCCGTAGGCCGCCTGCTGATAGAACGCCGCCTCGAGATATTCGAGGTTGAGCGCGAAATTCAGGATCTGCACGTCGGTCGGAGGAGCATCTGCCGCCGAGGCCTGGGTCGTCCCCCCCATCAGGGCGCCGGTGCCCAGCAGCGAGGCGCTCGCCACCGCAAGGCCGCTCGTCCTGAAGAAGGCGCGGCGCCCGGCGTCGAGATCGATCTCCCGCGGCGCCTGCGGCGCATCGCGGTCGTGCTTGGTGTCGAAAGTATCAGCCATCTTGTCGTCCCTCGCCCACATTGATCGACATGCCGCTTACTATTGGCCTGTGAGTTACGTCGTCGCGCCACCAAAGTTTCATCCGGGGCTCTCCGCCGACTCCCGCGGCAGGAGATCGATGGGACCAGGCGAAGTCTGGTAGGCGGTCGGCAAGGCCGTCACCGCGTCCGCACCGGTGCGGAACGTGATCCCGTTATGCGTGTCGTCGGGCCGGCCGAGCACGCGCAAGTCGTGCAGCATGCCGAAGTCGTGGAACGAGAAGCGCCGGAGGGTCGCGCCGCCGGCATCGACCTCGACCACCATGCAGTCGGACCGGTCGCGCACGCCGCGCACAAGGTTCTGCGAGACGCCGAAGTAGCGGGTGCGGTGGCCGTTGGCGATCCCGCGCAGCCAGCCGCGCGCCACGATCGGCTGGCTCGCCCCGCCGGCCGTCCGGACGGCGCCCTCGTCCGAACTGCAGACCTGGACTCCGTCCTGCTCGACCCAGACATTGTGGGTGCCGGCCCCGAGCGGCTGGTGGGCAATCAAGGTCCTGTCGGGGCCGAACCGCGCAAACCACCCGTGCGGACGGTTGCCGGCCAGCAGGATGTCGCCGCCGTCCACGGCGACCGAGTTGATGTGGTGGCGGTCCTGCGGGAGGCCGGGCCCGAACGGATGCCAGGTCGTCCAGCGCCCGGAGGCCGGCTCGTAGCCCATCACCGCATCGTCGTAGGTCGAGCAGACCAGCAGCGTCCCGGCCGCATAGAGGATCTGGTGCACGTCCCTGACCGGCGTCGGGGGGTGCAGCACGCCGGTGGGTTTCAGGTCCCTGTCGAAACAGAGGATCACGTTGGCCTGGGTGTCGCGGGTGGCCCCGACGGCCGCCTGCCGGCAGGCGATGAAGAGCTGGTCGGCGCTGAAGCTGATCCCGTAATACACCCCGCGTCCCTGGTCGATCAGCCGCGCGAGACCCGTCTCAAGGTCGAGCACCCAGGCGGCGCGGGTCGTAGTGACGAGCAGATGGCGTTCGGGCATCATGGGGCGGGGCATCCCTCGGTCCTGCCCGGCGCGGCAAGGGGAGCGGAGCGATGCGCGTCAAGATCTACGGCGAGCGCAACACCGGCACGCAGATGATGCGCGAGCTCCTGCGCACCAACGGGATCGAGGATCTGTGGCCGGGCACGATCGCCGAACTCGGCGACATGCAGCGCGTCGCGGCGCTCGACCGGGCCGCGCGCCCGGACGCCGACCGCGCGCTGATCCGGGAGGCCGTGATCGACGACCTCTTCGCCGACGCCTTCGACCGCAGCCTCGGCTGGAAGCATGGCATCCCCGATCCCGCCAGGCTGCCGGCCCCGGGCAGCGGCACCCACTACGTCGTGACCGTGAAGGACCCCTATGCCTGGGTCGTGTCCATGGCCCGGCGGCCGCATCACAACCTGCTGACCGGCAACCGCGGTTCCCTCGAGGCGTTCCTGGCCTCGCCGTGGATCACCTGCGGCCGCGATAACGCGCCGCGCCATCTCGGCTCCGTGGTCGACCTGTGGACCCTCAAGTACCGGGCCTGGCTCGCCCTTGCCGACAGCCGGCCCGCGACGGTGGTGCGCTACGAGGACCTGCTGCTCGAGCCTGGGACGCTGACCGGGCTCGCGGCCCGGCTCGACCCGCAGGCGTGCCGGCCCTGGCGGCTGCCGGTCGAGGTGCCGAACAATGCCAATGATTTGTCCTTCTACCGCGACTACTACGCCCGCCGGCGCTGGCGGGACGGGCTCTCGGCCGCCGTCGTCGACATGATCGCGGGCCGGCTCGACCCCGGGCTGATGGAGCGGCTCGGCTACCCGCTGCGGCCGGGGTAGGGCGGGGGCGCTCACGGGGAGGGGACCGCGGCCGGGTCGGGCGAGACCGCGATCCCGGCGTCGGCGTAGCAGCCGAACTCGAAGGCGAACCTCGCATGGATCGCGCCGGCCTGCGCGGGCGTGAAGCGGACGGGGATGTGGCCGTAGCGCTTGCGCTGCCAGGCCTTCTCGAAGACCTCGAGCCGGCCGCCGAACGGCACGCCCACCGCGGCGAAGAAGGCCGCAAGATCGTGGTCGAGGCGCTCGTAGTAGAGGACGTCCGTCAGCAGCGAGCGCCCCGTCTCGTCGAGGGCGCGCACGGCCTCGCTCGAGCATGTCGCGATGGCCTCGTCGATGGTGAAGTCGTCCCGGCCCTGCGCGAGCTTGAAGTAGAAGTAGGAGCGGACCTTCTCGTAGGGGTTGCGCACGATCAGGACGCGGCGCAGCGCCTCGAAGCAGGCCGGGCCCAGAAAGGTCCGCGCCTCGCGCGCGGTCGCGTGGTTGTAGAGCGCGTGCTCGCCGCGACGGTAGTTGCGGGCCCGGAACCCGGCATGGGCGAGGTTGGCGGGCGCCACGATCGCGTCCTCCCCCAGCGCGTGCGACAGGAAGATCTCGACCGAGCTGCCCCCGACCTTGACGCCCTTGATGAAGACGAAGCCGTGCGCGAGCGAGACGATCACGACGCGCGGAGGCTGCGCTGCAGGGCCGGAAGGGCGTCCGCGCGCGGCGCCGGGACGGCGCGGCTGAGCTCGACCGCCAGCAGCTCGGCCGCGCTGTTCTCGCCGACCCGGACGACGAATTCGATGTCCTTCACATCGAAGGGAAGCGAGAAGTCGATCGTCAGGGGGCCGGACCCGGTCCAGTCGGCCGAGGCGACCTTGGCCCGCCCATGCTGGTGCCAGACGTTCACCGAGACGTCGGAGCGCCCGCGGCCGGAGGCGACGCCGGCCATGTGGATCGTCACCCGGTAGCGGCCGTGCTTCAGGGGCATGTAGGGCCCGACGGCCAGCACGCCTTCCTGGCCGGACGCCACGATGCGGCGCCCCTCCTGCCGGCCCTCCCGCGGCGAGAACAGCTCGAGGGCGACCGGCTCGGGCCTGCCGAAGCCGGCCGACGGATCGGCGCGCGCGGGCGTCCGCGGCAGGCTTGCGAGCCGCTGGGCGAAGAGCACCTCCGCCTGGGCGTAGAAGGAGCGGTCGGCCTCGGTCAGCTCGTCGATGATCTCGATGAGGCGCGGGGTCACGACCGGCCGCTCGGCGTAGTCGAGCGAATCGCGCATCCGCATCTCGTCCGTCACCTGCTGGGGCGGCTCGTCGGCGAGGCGAAGCCCGAGGCTGGCGGAGAACAGCTCGAGCGAGGGGCCAAACCGCTCCAGCAGCCCGAAGCAGGCGAGCGAGCGGAGCGCCTCGAGCGCCTTGTCGACGGCCGCGACGGGATCGGTCAGCACGAGGTCCGTCTCCTCGAGCTGGCTGTCGATCGCCTCCCAGCGCACCCCGCGATGGGCTTGCGTGAACAGCGACACCATGGCGTTGCGCACGCTGGCGTGGCGCCTGACCATCGGATGGGTGAAGAAGGCCTCCGCGCTCGTCGAGCGGGCGAGCGACACCATGCTGGCCGTCGCGGGCTCGGCCTCCGGCCGGTGAATGGTGAGGAAGTAGTACAGCGAGATCAGGCGGGCGCGCGGCTCGCGCAGCAGGGTGACGATCCGGTTCTGCTGGCCGAACAGGGCCCGGCAGCTCTCGAGATCGTGATGGCCGGAGAAGAAGCTGAACCCCGCCAGCTCCTCGATCCGGCGGGCGCGAAGGCCGTTGAAACGTTCCGGACAGATGTCGTCCGGGGCGAAATGCCGGGCCAGGATCGAGTGCAGCGTCGTGCCGCCGCATTTGGGGATGTGGAGGAAGACCAGGCGCGGTCGCTCGAGGTCGAGCGCCTGGTTCTGCGGCAGCCGATGGCGTTCCGCGTAGGACTGCCGGAACTCCGCCGATGCGAGGACGGCGCTTTGCAGCTCGGCGTCGTCGCGGGCGTGCCGGAGGCGGAGCCGGTCCGCCAGCGCCCGGCCGCGCTCGTCGAGGGGGTCGTAGCCGAGGAGCCAGAAGAGGCTGTTGGCGATCGCGAGTTCACTGACAGGCATCCCTGTTCTCGTTCTCCATCGCCGAGTCCGCCCCGAACCGGCCGCCTCTTCGAACGCCCTCCTGCCCCTCATAAGGGCTGCGCCGGGGGACGCCAAGAGCGTTGCGGGCCGCTCGCCGCCCGGTGACGCGGCCTCGCTCCATGTTCGCGATGTTGCCCGTTGCAGGTCTCCGCCGCACGGGCGACACTTGCTGGTGCGAGCGGACAGGGAGGAGAAGGGATGAACCTCGGCTACGTCATCCTTTACGTCGAGTCCGTTCCCGATACGATCGCCTTCTACGAGGCGGCGTTCGGGCTCAAGCGCGGCATGCTGGCGGACGGAGGAGAGTACGGCGAGCTCCGGACCGGCTCGACCACGCTGGCCTTTGCGGCCAACGGCTTTGTCGGGACGCTGACCGGGGTCCCGTTCGAAGCCGCGGCCCCCGACAAGAAGGCGCCGCCTTTCGAGCTGGCCCTGGTCACGGACGAGGTCGAGGCGGCGTTCGACAAGGCGGTCGCGGCCGGTGCGGTGGCCGTGAAGCCGCCGGCCCGCAAGCCCTGGGGCCAGCTCGTAGGCCATGTCCGGGACCAGAACGGGTTCCTGATCGAGATCTGCTCGCCCATGGGCGGCTGAGCGGCCGTCTGGTCACCCGGTGCCGCCATCGCGCGCGAAGCGTGGCGATCCACCGTCGCACACGGGATACCTTGA
>CAXUMV010000056.1:0-4621 GCA_964252065.1 uncultured Lichenihabitans sp. | reverse complement strand
ACCTTGAATCGCCGCAGCGCCTCGCGATGACGGCGGGTCCGTCATGGCCGCGGGGTGGCGTTTTTTCGCTTGGCTCCTCATCCGGCGTGGCGTAGAGAGGTGGGGTTGTGGCGCGTGACCGGTGGGTCCCGCGCCGCTGTCGTTTCTGCGAGCCGTCTCGGCCGCGACCTGGTCGGAGGGCGCGGCGAAGCGCTTCCCCTATAGTCAAGGTTCATGGCCAACCCCTTCCAGTTCATCCAGGACGTCCGGGCCGAGGCCCTGAAAGTGACGTGGCCGACCCGCAAGGAGACGCTGATCACGACCGGCATGGTGGTCGCGATGGTGGTGCTGGCGTCGATCTTCTTCGTCGCGGTGGACCAGTTCATCCATTTCGCCGTGGGGCTGATCCTCGGGCTCGGCCGGTGACCTCTGCCTGCCCCGCCGGGGGCCTCTTAGCGAAAGGCTCGTCGAGCACACCATGAGCATGCGCTGGTACATCGTCCACGCCTATTCCAACTTCGAGAAGAAGGTGGCGGACTCGATACGCGAACAGGCGGCCCAGCGCGGCCTGTCGGAGAAGTTCGACGAGATCCTGGTGCCGACGGAAAACTACGTCGAGGTCAAGCGCGGCCGCAAGATCAACGCGGAGCGCAAGTTCTTCCCCGGCTACGTCCTGGTGCGGACCGACCTCACCGACGACGTCTATCACCTGATCAAGAACACCCCGAAGGTCACGGGATTCCTGGGCGCCGACAAGAAGCCCTTTCCGATCCCCGATGCCGAGGCCGAGCGGATCAAGGGCCAGGTGGCCGAGGGGGTCGAGCGTCCCAAGGCGTCGGTCAGCTTCGAGGTAGGCGAGCAGGTGCGCGTCGCCGACGGGCCCTTCGCCTCCTTCAACGGCACGGTCGAGGAGGTCGACGAGGGCCGCTCGCGGGTCAAGGTGGCCGTGTCGATCTTCGGCCGCGCGACGCCCGTCGACCTCGAGTTCGGGCAGGTCGAGAAGGTCTAGGGCGGTCCGGTCCCCGACCAAGTCGGGGGCGGAGGACCGCAACCCATCCCGCCCGGCTTCGGCCGGGACGGGCCATGGCGTGGGAGTCGCTACGCCGGCAGCCACCCGGCGCCCTGCGACGGACCACGCGACGCAACGGCCGCACGAGCCTGGTCTCGCGGCGCTGACGGAGAACGGATGAATGGCAAAGAAGATCACGGGGTACATCAAGCTGCAGGTGCCGGCGGGGGCCGCCAACCCCTCGCCGCCGATCGGGCCCGCGCTCGGCCAGCGTGGCCTCAACATCATGGAGTTCTGCAAGGCGTTCAACGCCAGGACCGCGCAGATGGAGAAGGGCTCGCCCATCCCCGTCGTGATCACGGCCTACCAGGACCGCTCCTTCACCTTCGAGATGAAGCTGCCGCCGGTCTCCTTCTGGCTCAAGAAGGCGTCCGGGATCGCGGCGGGCTCCAAGACGCCCGGCAAGGGCGGCAGCGTCGGCCGCGTGACCCGCGCCCAGCTGCGCGAGATCGCCGAGAAGAAGATCGTCGACCTCAACTGCGCCTCGGTGGATGCCGCCGTGGCGATGATTGAAGGCTCCGCCCGTTCGATGGGCCTCGAGGTGGTGGGGTAATCAGCCATGGCACAGATCGGAAAGCGCATCGCCAAGTCCCGCGAGGGCATCGACCGCATCAAGCTCTACGGCGTCGGGGACGCCGTGAGCCTGGTCAAGGACCGCTCGGCGGCCAAGTTCGACGAGACGGTCGAGATCGCCATGAACCTCGGCGTCGACCCCAAGCACGCCGACCAGATGGTGCGCGGGGTGGTCAACCTGCCGAACGGCACGGGCCGCAGCGTCCGGGTCGCGGTGTTCGCCCGCGGCGCCAAGGCCGACGAGGCCAAGGCCGCCGGGGCCGACATCATCGGGGCCGAGGATCTGGTCACCGCCGTCCAGGGCGGCACGATCGACTTCGACCGCTGCATCGCGACGCCGGACATGATGCCGCTCGTGGGGCGGCTCGGCAAGGTGCTCGGCCCGCGCGGGCTGATGCCGAACCCGAAGGTCGGCACCGTGACGATGGACGTCGCGGGGGCCGTCAAGGCCTCCAAGGGCGGCGCCGTCGAGTTCCGGGTCGAGAAGGCCGGCATCGTGCAGGGCAGCGTCGGCAAGGTGTCGTTCGAGGGCGACAAGCTCGTCGAGAACATCAAGGCGTTCGTCGACGCCGTCGCCAAGGCCAAGCCGCAGGGCGCCAAGGGCACCTACATCCAGCGCGTGGCGATCTCCTCGACCATGGGACCGGGCGTCAAGGTCGACCCCTCGACCGTGACGGCCGGTGGCAACGCGCAAGGGTAGGCATCGTCGCCGGATCAGGCCCTTCTCCCGCTGCGCGGGAGAAGGTCGCCGAAGGCCGGATGAGGGGACTCTCTTTGCCGCAGAACCCCTCATCCGCCCTGTCGGGCCCCTTCGCCCCGTAGGGCGGGGCGAAGGGGCTCAGCGGGCCGGTTCCGGCCTTCAATCTGGCTTGAGGGCGGCTCCGGATCATCGTGCACAGCCTGTCGATTTCATCTTGACAGGTGGCTGAAAACTGAAATCGCCCCTTGGCAGACGTGTCGCCGGGCGGTATCAGACACCACGCAACGGCCCGCGAGGGCCGTTCGGCCGTTGGCGTGTCGCGGTGCGACGGGCGAGCGGTGGATGGGCTGCGGGGCCGGTGTCCCGGTCCGCGGCCGTGTCCTGTCCAAGACTGCAAGCGCCGATAAAGCCCGCCTCGGCGGGTGGCTTGATCGAGGATGGTTCGCAAACGGCCGCAAGGCCGGTTTCGTTCCGCCGCGGCTTGCATAGACGGGGATGACCGGATGTCTGGGGTGGTGCGCGGGGGTCCCGCGCGGCCGCCCTTTGTTTGGTTCGAACCCTCTGTCCGGCGGCGACCTTTGGGGCGGCGTCCGGGGGCAGGCACAAGCGCCTTGCGATCCTCCGGCCGGTTTGGGTCCGGGGGCGCCGGGCGGACACTGTGCAACCGGCGGATCGCGAGCCAGCGGTCCGCTTTTCGGAGAGTACGCGATTGGACAGAGCGGAAAAAAAGGAGTTCGTCGCGACCCTCAACGACGTGTTCGCGTCGACGTCGGTCGTGATCGTGGCTCACTACTCCGGCCTGACCGTCGCCCAGATGCAGGGCCTGCGCAAGCGCATGGCCGATGCAGGGGCGAAGGTGCAGGTCGCCAAGAACCGCCTCGCCAAGATTGCTCTCGACGGCACGGCCGTCGCCTCGATCGGTCCCCTGATGAAGGGGCCGACCCTGATCGCCTATTCGGCCGATCCGGTGGCGGCGCCGAAGGCTGCCGTGGCCTTCGCCAAGGATTTCGACAAGTTCGTGATCCTGGGTGGCGCCATGGGCCGGTCCGCCTTGAACGTCGAAGGCGTCAGGTCGCTCGCGACCCTGCCGTCCCTCGACGAGCTGCGCGCCAGGCTGGTGGGCCTGATCCAGGCGCCCGCCACCAAGCTGGCCCAGCTCCAGACCGCTCCGGCCGCCAAGCTGGCGCGCGTCTTCGCAGCCTATGCCGATCGCGATGCAGCCTGACGGCGGCATCTTGTAAAACACCGGTTCCAACCAAACATCAGGACGTTCACGACAATGGCTAATCTGGAAAAGATCGTCGAGGATCTCTCCTCGCTCACCGTCCTCGAGGCGGCCGAGCTTGCGAAGTTGCTCGAGGAGAAGTGGGGCGTGTCGGCGGCGGCTGCCGTCGCGGTCGCGGCGGGTCCCGCGGGCGGGGCGGCTGCGGCGGCTCCGGTCGAGGAGCAGACCGAGTTCACGGTGCTGCTGGCGGCCATCGGCGACAAGAAGATCGAGGTCATTAAAGAGGTGCGCGCCATCACGGGTCTCGGGCTTAAGGAAGCCAAGGATCTCGTGGAAGCCGCGCCCAAGGCCGTCAAGGAAGGCGTGTCGAAGGACGATGCCGCAAAGCTTAAGGCGCAGCTCGAGAAGGCCGGCGCGAAGGTCGAGCTCAAGTAACGGCTTTGGCCACAGCCGCGCGGGGATCGCTCGCGCATCATTCCTGGGTTGAGGAATGCCATGGTCTCGGGGCGCGTCTCCGGGACCTTTCATGCGTTCGGATGGCGGAAGCCGCCCGGCGCTGAGCTATTCGGCCGCAAGGCCAGATCGGCCGGACAGCCAGGAGCGTCGAGGGGCGCTTCGGCCGACCGGCCGCCCACGGCAGGCGATGGAGCGGTCCCGAGGGCGCGGGACCGCGCCGCCTGCCGAAGAAGCCCGTCGCGCCCGCATCCTGGATGCGGGCCGGGCTCGAACGTGAAGGCGCGAGGAGCATCATGGTGCAGACGTACACCGGCCGGAAACGGGTCCGCAAATTCTTTGGCCACATCAAGGAAGTCGCGGAGATGCCCAACCTCATCGAGGTGCAGAAGGCCTCCTACGACCAGTTCCTGCTGGTCGACGTGGCCGAGGGCGGCCGCCCCGACGAGGGGCTGCAGTCGGTGTTCCGGTCGGTCTTCCCCATCTCGGATTTTGCCGGGACGGCGCTGCTCGAGTTCGTGAAGTACGAGTTCGAGCAGCCGAAGTTCGATGTCGACGAGTGCCGCCAGCGCGGCATGACCTTCGCCGCGCCGCTCAAGGTGACGCTGCGCCTGATCGTGTT
>CAXUMV010000055.1:7028-13594 GCA_964252065.1 uncultured Lichenihabitans sp. | reverse complement strand
GGGTCGGCGCCGTAATGAAGGCCGGAAGGGCGGCGCCGCTTTCGGGCACGCGCTCCTGGGGCTGGCGCCGGGCTTCGCTCGGCACGGGCTCGGGCTGCATCTCGGGGACGGGATCGCGGCGCGCTTCGACCGGCTGCGGCTCGAAGGCCGGGACGGGGGAGGGGGCCTGGAACGACGGCCCGGCGGGCGGCTGCTCCCGGAACTGCGGGTCGCGCGCCTGGACATCGCGCGGCGGCTGGTAGTCGCGCTGCTGGTCGCGGCCCTGGTAGCCGCCCTCGCGGGGGACGCGCGGTCCGCGGTTCATGCCGTTGTTGCGATCCCGGTCGTTGCGGAACGGGCGGTCGCCGCCGCCGCCGCCGCGATCCTGCCGGTCGGGCCCGTTATAGCCGTTGCGGTCCCCGTTGCCGCGCTCGCCGCCCTGGTGGGGCCGCTCCTGCGCGTATCGCTCCGGGTTGCGGTTGCCGCCCTGCTGCTGCTGGTCGCCGTTGAAGTAGGGCTGGCGCTCGCCGTTATAGGGCTGGCGGTCGCCGCCGTTGTTGTAGGGCGGCCGCTCGCTGCCATAAGGGGGCGGGACGGGGGCCGGCGGCGGAACCCGCTCGACCGGGGAGGCAAAGCGGTCCGGAAGGGCGGCGAAATCGTCGTCGTCGTCTTCCTCGAGATCGGCCTCGCCCGGCGCCCGGCCGAAGCCCTGGGCCTGGTTCTGCGCCTGCTGAGCGGTCGCGATCAGGCGGAAGTAATGCTCGGCGTGCTGCAGGTAGCTTTCGGCCGCCACGGGGTCGCCGGAGGACTGGGCGTCGCGGGCGAGCTGGAGGTATTTCTCGGCCACATGGTGCGCCGTTCCGCGGATCTTCACATCGGGGCCGTTGGACTCATAGGAGCGCGTGAGCGGATTGGGGCCCTTGCGATTGGGATTACGCCCCCGCATGCGCTTATTCTGACCTGGTCTCATTGAACGTTCCTGGATCCATGACCCTGGCTGCACCCGCGCCCCGGGGTCATTCGGCAGCTTCTTTTGTCTCGACGTCCGACGATCGGAACCGTGAGCACCGCGACGACGGCCGCCTCGCCACGGAAGATGCTCGCTAAGCTTGCTTTGCGGTGGCCGATACCGAGACAACCTAACGTTGCGATCTGTCGCCTGAAGTTTCTTAACGCCGCCTCACTGAGAGGTCCGAATCGTCAAGCCTGGAGGAGAATGTCGCCCATCGGGCACACCGCGACGTCGCCGACCTCCGCGATTTCCGGCAAAATAATCGATCCCGCCCGGAACGCAAGGCCTTTCGCCACATTTTATCGCGCACCGCCTGTCCTGGCGCCAGCCACGAGCCAATAAATGGTCCCGGCCACGACACCCGCGAGAAACAGCAGCACCGTGATCCGCCCTTCAGAGGCCGAGACCGGGCCGGCGGCGGGGAGCTCCGTCAGGCGTCGCAGCAGGGTCGGCATCGCGGCGGCGAGGATCCCGGTGCCGGCGGCCGACCACAGGACCGACCGCAGCCGGGCCGCCTCGCCGATCGCGGCCACGAGGCACACCGGCACGAAGCACGTGACCACGAGCGCCGTCCAGAGCGCCGACAGGCCGAGCCCCAGCGTCCCCGCCGTGCCCACCTGCAGGGCGGCCGCGACCCAGGCCGCCCCGAGGCTCGCCTGGACGGGCAGGCGCATGGCCTCGGCCAGAAGGCCGGCCACCAGGGCCGCGCTGCTCCCGGCGAAGGCCAGGAGCACGCCCGTCGGCACCAGGATCAGCCGGCGCACCGCGCGTTCTAGGGGGGCCCGGGGTCGTCGGCCAGGAGGCGGGCCCGGGCGCGCAGCTTCTCGGTCTCGCTCTTGAGCTGGCCGCAGGCCGCCAGGATGTCCCGCCCGCGGGGCGTGCGCACCGGGCTCGCGTAGCCGGCCCGGAACACCACGTCGGAGAACGCCTCGATGACCGGCCAGTCCGAGCACTCGTAGCGGCTCCCCGGCCAGGGATTGAACGGGATGAGGTTGATCTTGGCCGGCAGTCCCTTGAGCAGGCGCACGAGCTCGCGCGCCTCGCCCAGGCTGTCGTTGACCCCCTTCAGCATGACGTATTCGAAGGTGATCCGGCGTGCGTTCGAGAGGCCCGGATAGCCCCGGCAGGCGGCCAGGAGGTCGGCGATCGGATATTTGCGGTTGAGCGGCACGAGCTCGTCGCGCAGCCCGTCGCGCACCGCATGCAGCGAGATCGCCAGCATGGTCCCGGTCTCGCGCCCGAGCGGCTCGATGGCGGGGACGACGCCCGAGGTCGACACCGTGATCCGCCGCCGCGACAGCGCGAGGCCGTCGCCGTCGCTGATCGTCGCCACGGCGTCGCGCACGGCGTCGGTGTTGTAGAGGGGCTCGCCCATGCCCATGAAGACGATGTTGGTCACCGCCCGCGAGCCGGGCGGCGGCACGAGGCCGTCGCGCGGCGGGCTCAGGCCGGGGAAGTCGCCGAGCCTGTCGCGGGCGACGATCAGCTGCGCGACGATCTCCGCCGCCGTGAGATTGCGCACGAGCTTCTGCGTGCCCGTGTGGCAGAAGCTGCAGGTCAGGGTGCAGCCGACCTGGCTCGAGACGCAAAGCGTGCCGCGATCGGCTTCGGGGATGTAGACGCATTCCACCTCGACGCCGCGCCCGCCCGCCACAGGGGCCGCGCCGTCGTCGAGCCGGATCAGCCACTTGCGCGTGCCGTCGACCGACACCTGCTCGCTGACCACCGCGGGCCGGGCGAGGCTGTAGCGCGCCGACAGCCGCGCGCGGAGCGGCTTGCCGATGTTCAGCATGGCCTCGAAGTCGCCGACGCCCTGCCCGTAGATCCACTGCCAGAGCTGGGCGAGGCGCATGCGCAGCTCGCGCTCGGGCACCTCCACGGCCCGCAGCGCCTCGGCCATCGCGGACCGCGTGAGCCCGACCAGCGAGGTCTTCGGCGACAGGGCCGAGGCGGTTGCAGCGTAGGCGGGGAGGGCGGACATCGGCTGTTCCCGAGGATCAGGCCTTGGCGTCGAGGGCCGCCAGCATGGCGGCCGCCCCCGATACATCGGCGGTCGCGGGCGATGCCTCGACCGCGAGATGCCGGACGGTGCCGTCCTCGACCAGCATCGCATAGCGCTGCGAGCGGCGGCCCAGGCCATGCGCGCTGCCGTCGAGGTCGAGGCCGACCGCCGTCGCGAAATCCGCGTTCCCGTCGGACAGGAACTCGATCACCCCCGCGCCGCCGCTCGCCTTGGCCCAGGCGTCGAACACGAAGACGTCGTTGACGCCCGTCACGGCGATCGCGTCGACGCCCTTATGCTTGAACGCTTCGGCCTGCGCCACGTAGCCGGGCAGGTGGTTGCGGTGGCAGGTGGGCGTGAACGCGCCGGGCACCGCGAACAGCATGACGGTGCGGCCCGCAAAGACCTCGTCGACGGTCTTCGGCGCCGGTCCCTCGGGCGTCATGACGTAGAAGGTGGAGGAGGGCAGGCGGTCGCCGACTTGGATGGTCATGGTTGGGGATGTCCCGGGGCCGAGGCAGGCTTGTCTTCTAGGGCGTCGGGGCGCCGACGTCCACGCGCACCGGCACCTCGACCGCGCCATGCGCATCGACCAGCGTCAGACGGAGCTCGACCGGGCCGTGTCCCGCCGCCCCGCGCGGCGCCTCGTCGATGGTGACGGGAAAGCGCAGCGTGCCGCCCTCGCCCGCCGTCGGCGCACGGGCGGTCAGGAACCAGCCGTCGGGAGCCTCGACGAAGAGGGCGGCGGGGACCGCCCCCCGCGCCGTCACCGCAAGGGCGCGGCCCGGCGCCTCCGGGTCGCGCTCGACGCGGTCGATGCCGCGCGGCCCGGCGGCGCCGATCCCCTGCCGGGGCGGAACGGCGGCCCGCGCGGCCTCGATCCGGGCCTGCGCGACCGGGTCGGTCGCTTCGGGGAGCGGCAGCTGCAGCGCCGCCTTGCCGGGCAGGCAGATGGTGGAGCAGACCGCGTAATCGAGGTCCACCGCGAGGGTCGCGGGCCGGGCGGGGTCCGCCAGCTCGATGGCGAGCGGCAGCGTGACCGCGTCCCTGTAGCCATAGAGCGGCACGCCGCTTTCCTCGAAGAGGCCCGGGGCCGGGAAATCCACCGCGACCGCGGCGACGTTGTCCGAGGTGCTCGTCCCAAGGGTCGGCGGCAGGCCCGCTTCGCCCGGCTGCCGCCAGTAGGTCAGGAACCCGGGATCGAGCTCGATCTCGACGGCGGCCTGCCGGAGGGGTCCTCCGCCGACGGGCGGCCCCAGGGCAAGGAGCCGCGCCCGGGAATGGCCGCTCGCCACCCAGTCCGACACCCCGGGCGTCGCGGCGCCGGCCCGCCCCGGGGCCGCCAGGGCCGCGACGGCGAGACAGAGCGCTGCGGCAGACGGCCAAAACCCCGCCGGGCGCGCGGCCGTTTCCGAGACGCGCGCGGCCCGCCGCCCTTGCCCCAAATCTTTCCCCGCGCTTAATTCCATCACCATGACCAAATCCTCGCACAGCGCTGGGTCCGCGAGCTTCCTCGACGGCCAGCTTCTCGTCGCAATGCCGGGCATGACGGACAGCCGCTTCGAGCGGTCCGTCATCTATCTCTGCGCCCACTCGGCCGACGGCGCCATGGGCATCATCGTCAACCAGCGGGCCGAGCAGGTCACCTTCCGCGAGCTCCTGGTGCAGCTCGAGGTGGTGGCCAAGGAGGAGGCCGGCCGCCTGCCGATCCGGGCCGGCGCCGTGCCGGTCATCAAGGGCGGCCCGGTCGAGACCGGACGGGGCTTCGTGCTCCACTCGGCCGACTACTTCATCGACACCTCCACCCTGCCGATCGACGACGGCATTTCGCTGACCGCGACCATCGACATCCTGCGGGCCATCGCCCGGGGCGATGGACCCTATCGCGCCGTGCTGGCGCTGGGTTACGCGGGCTGGTCGCCCGGCCAGCTCGAGAACGAGATGCAGCATAACGGCTGGCTGCACTGCCCGGCCGACCAGGCCATCGTGTTCGACCAGGATCTCGACACCAAATACGAGCGCGCGCTGCGCAAGCTCGGCATCGAGCCCGCCATGCTGTCCGCTCAGGCGGGCCACGCCTGACCGTCTGATTGAGGACCTCGACCAATCCAGGATCGTCATCGCGAGCCGAAGGCGTGGCGATCCACCTCGGCCACACACCCAGTCGGATCGATGGATCGCCACGCTTCGCTCGCGATGACGGCAATGGGGTTGCCGGACCGGCTCAAGCCCTTTCGACGGCCGGGCGCCAGTCGCCCAGCACGGCCTGAACCAGCGCGAGCGCGGCGACCGCCGCCGTGTCGGCCCGCAGGATGCGCGGGCCGAGCGACAGGCGCACTACGGGGCCGCGGGCCAGCAGCGCGTCCCGCTCCTCCCTCGCAAAGCCTCCTTCGGGGCCGATCAGCAGGCATGGGGCGCCCGGCCCATCCTTCAGGCACGCCAGGGCTTCCAGGGGATCGGCGACCGCGGCGTCCTCGTCGCAGAAGATCAGCGGCGTCTCGACCGGCAGGCCGGCCAGCCACCCTGCGAAGGGCAGCACGGGGGCGATCGCCGGCAGGGCGAGCACGCCGCACTGCTCGGCCGCCTCGACCGCGTTCGCCCGCACCCGGTCGAGGTTGAGGCGGGCGACCTGCGTATGGCGGGTCGCGACCGGCTGCAGGCATCCCGCCCCCATCTCGACGGCCTTCTGCACCATGTAGTCGAGCCGCGCCTGCTTGAGCGGCGCAAACGCGTAGGTGAGCCCTCCCGCCGCCGGCTGGTCCCGGGTCCGCGCCTCGACAATAAGGCTCGCGGCCTTGCGCCCCGTCGTCGCAAGGCTCGCCCGCCACTCGCCGTCGCGGCCGTTGAACACCAGCACCGCATCGCCGGGGCCGAACCGCAGCACGTTGATCAGGTAGTTGGCCTGCGCCCGGTCGAGCGGCACCGCAGCGCCCGCCTGCAGCGGCGCCTCCACGAACAGTCGCTGCGAGGTGAAGTCGATCCGCGCCAAGGCCGGCCTTCATTGAAACGGAACCCTGGTGACGTATGTCAGGCCGCATGACGAAGACAAGCCGAACCAACCGCCCGCTCGTCCTGGGCTCGATCATGGCCGCCATGTTCATGGTGGCCATCGAGGCGACGATCGTGTCGACCGCCATGCCCAAGATCGTCGGCGACCTCGGCGGGCTGCAGCTCTATGCCTGGGTGTTCTCGGCCTTCCTGCTGACGCAGACCGCCATGACGGTCGTGTTCGGCAAGCTCGCGGATCTCTTCGGCCGCAAGCCCATGCTGCTCGCCGGCATCGCGTTCTTCCTTCTCGGCTCCGTGCTGGCGGGCTTTGCCTGGTCGATGCCCTCCATGATCGTGTTCCGGCTGATCCAGGGGATCGGGGCCGGCGCCATCCAGCCGGTGGGCATCACGCTCGTGGGCGATCTGTACAGCGCCGAGGAGCGGGGCAAGGTGCAGGGGTATCTTGCGAGCGTCTGGGGCATCTCGGCCGTGATCGGGCCGCTCGCCGGCGGGCTCATCATCCAGCAGCTGTCCTGGGCCTGGGTGTTCTGGATCAACGTGCCGCTCGGCCTGCTGGCCGCCGTG
>CAXUMV010000055.1:635-7018 GCA_964252065.1 uncultured Lichenihabitans sp. | reverse complement strand
GGGGTTCACGGTCTTCCTGCACGAGGACATCCGGGCCGAGCCCCGCTCCATCGACGCCGCAGGCGCGGTGCTGTTCGTCATCGCCATGACGTCGCTGATGATCGGCCTCGGCGAGATGGGCCCGGACGGCTCGGTCCCCTCGCTGGCCGCCGCCGGCGCGGTGTTCCTCGCGAGCGCGGTCCTGTTCTTCCTGCAGGAGCGGCGGGCCCGCGAGCCCATGATCGCGCTGCAGCTCTGGTCGCGGCGGGCGCTCGCCACCGTCAACGTGGCGACGCTGCTGAGCGGCATGATCATCATCGGGCTGGCCGATCGCCGCGACGCTCGCGGCCCGCAACATGATGCGGTTCGGGCTGCGGCGCACCCTGATCGCCGGCAGCCTCCTCATGCCGCTCGGGGCCGTGGCGATGCTGCTGCTCGGCCCGGCCACGCCGGTCGCGGTGGCGGGGCTGGGATCGCTGGTGGTCGGGTTCGGCATGGGGCTGTTCAGCACCGCCGCGATCATCCTCATCCAGGAAAGCGTCGGCTGGTCGGAGCGCGGCAGCGCCACCGCGTCCAACATCTTTGCCCGCAACCTCGGCAGCACGCTGGGGGCGACCGTGCTGGGCGGCGTGCTGAACACCGGCCTTGCCCGCACGGGCGCCTCCGCCGGGGTCACGTCCGAGGATCTCCGCCGGGTGCTCGACGACAAGGGGCTGGTCGCGGCTGGCGACGGCGCCGTGCGCGCCGTGCTGGACCACGCGCTGCACGCGACCTTCTGGGCGGTCTTCGTCATCGCGCTCCTCACCGCGACGGTGTCCTGGCTGGTTCCCGCCGTCTCCCTTCGTGCGCGCCGCGAGGTCCCGGCGGAATAGGACGGGCGCCCGGGTCATCAGAAGGCCTTTATTTGGGTTTGGTCCTTCATTATTGGTAAGGCGGCCGGCATCGTCGTCTGCACCCGAAGGATGGAAAGGTCCCATGACCGTCGCACTGCGCTTGAGTTCGGCGATCGCGAGCATCGCCCTCGTGCTGGGCACGGCCGGGCTCGCGCATGCGGAATGCAACAACGATTTCGCCGCGCTGATGGCAAAGCGCCAGGCGCAGATCGCGGCCCTCAACAAGAACTCCAAGGTCCATGGCGGCAACCTCGACCCCGTTGCGGCCTGCCCTCAGCTTCGCAACCTGGCGGCCGCCGAGGGACAGGTCGTCGCCTACATCCAGAAGAACAAGGACTGGTGCGGGTTTCCGGACGAGCTGGCGGACAAGATGAGCGCCACCCGCACCAAGACGGAGAGTTTTGCGGTCAAGGCCTGCGGTGTCGTGGCCAAGATCAAGCAGATGCAGGCCGAGCAGCAGAAGCAGGCGCAGAGCCAGCAGCCGCCGGAACCCGTGATCAAGCTGCCCACGGGACCGCTCTGAGGCGGGCTCCCGCCCGGCGCGGGGCACGGCCCTCGTGAGCAGGCGAGGGTCCGCCGTCCCGGCCGCGGCGCTGCCGGACACCACGACGCACTGGGCCCTGCGCTGGGCGCCGCCGGCCTGGCGCGGCTACGTCCAGCTCGCGCGCATCGACCGGCCGATCGGCTGGCAGCTCCTGCTGCTGCCCTGCTGGTGGAGCACGGCACTAGCTGCCCGGGCGGCCGGAACGGCGCCGAACCTCGCCCATTTGCTGCTGTTCGCCGTGGGCGCCATCGCGATGCGCGGCGCGGGGTCCACCTTCAACGACATCGTCGACCGCGATCTCGACCGGCAGGTCGAGAGGACGCGCGAGCGGCCGATCGCGAGCGGGCGGGTGACGCGGACCGGCGCCGCCGGCTTCCTCGTGGCGCAAGGCCTCGTCGGCCTGGCGGTCGTGCTGGCCTTCAATCCGTTCACGATCGCGCTCTCCTGCGCCTCCCTGCTCATCGTGGCCGCCTACCCCTTCGCCAAGCGGGTCACCTCCTGGCCGCAGGCGGTGCTCGGCCTTGCCTTCGCCTGGGGGGCACTGGTCGGCTGGTCGGCCACGACCGGCGGCCTTGCCCTGCCGCCGGTGCTGCTCTACGGCGCGGCGATCGTCTGGACGGTCGGCTACGACACGATCTACGCCCTGCAGGACCGCACCGACGATGCGGTCGCAGGCATCGGCTCGACGGCGCTCGCCTTCGGCGACCGCGTGCGGCCGGCCGTCGGGGTCATCTACGGGGCGGCGGTGCTGCTGGCCGCGGGGGCGGTCGCGACCGCAGGCGCCGGGGCCCTCGCCTGGGCGGGGGTCGCGGCCTTTGCGGGCCATCTCGCCTGGCAGGTGGGCACCCTCGCGCCCGAGGACACGGCCCGGTCGCTCGCCCTGTTCCGCTCGAACCGGATCGCCGGCCTCCTGCTCTTCGCAGGCGTCGCGCTCGACGCCGTGCTGGCGCGCTGATGCGCCCAGGAACCATCCCGCACGGCGGGCGCTTCACCCCCCGGACCGCCGATGCACCGCCTCCGTTCCCCCGGACCTTGCGATGAGCCATGCGACGACAGCCGGCAAGGCCGCAGGCCCGGCCGGCAAACCCAAGCCCGCCGGCTCGGCCAAGGGCGCCGAGCTCAAGGGCATCAATCCATGGGTCGTGGCCATCATCGTGTCGGTGGCGACCTTCATGGAGGTGCTCGACACCACCATCGCGAGCGTCGCGCTGCGCTACATCGCCGGCGGCATCGGGGTCAGCAACGACGAAGCCTCGTGGACCATCACGACCTACCTGGTGGCCAACTCGATCGTGCTGTGCGCCAGCGGCTGGCTGGCCACGGCGCTGGGGCGCAAGCGGTTCTTCCTGATCTGCCTCGCGCTGTTCACGGTCAGCTCGGCCTGCTGCGGCCTTGCCTGGAACCTCGACTCGCTCCTGTTCTTCCGGGTGCTGCAGGGCCTTGCCGGCGGCGGGATGACACCCGTGGCCCAGTCGATCCTGGCGGCCGCCTTCCCGCCGGAGAAGCGCGGGCAGGGCTTTGCGATCTACGGCGTCGCGGTGGTGGTCGCCCCCGTGGTCGGGCCGACGCTGGGCGGCTTTCTCAGCGACAACTACTCCTGGCACTGGTGCTTCCTGATCAACGTGCCGGTCGGCATCCTGTCGCTCGTGCTGGTGAGCGTCTACATCCCCGAATCGGCCAAGCAGAAGGCCGAGCGGGCGGCGCTGTGGGCCAAGGGCCTGCGGTTCGATGCGGTCGGCTTCGGGCTGATCGCGATCTGCCTGGGCGCGCTCGAGGTGGTGCTCGACCGCGGCCAGATCGACGACTGGTTCGGCTCGGCCTTCATCACGACCTTCGCGGCCATCTCGGCCATCGCCCTGATCCTCTTCATCCCGTGGGAGCTCACCCGCAAGGATCCCGTGATCGACATCCGGATGCTCACCGGACGCCAGTTCGGCACGTGCTTCCTGATCATGCTCGGGGTCGGCGGCATTTTGATCGCCACGACCCAGTTCGTGCCGCAGCTCCTGCAGGACTATTACGGCTACACGGCCACGATCGCCGGGCTCGCGCTGTCGCCGGGGGGCCTCGTCACCATGGGCATGATGTTCGTGACCGGACGGCTCTCGGGCGTGGTGCAGCCGAAATACCAGATCGCGGCCGGGGCGGCGATCGTGGCGGCGGCCATGTATTCCATGACCAACCTCTACGCCGACCTGAACTTCGGCTTCTTCGTCTGGTCGCGCATCTTCATCGGCCTCGGCCTGCCGCTGATGTTCATCCCGATCACCACCGCCTCCTACGACGGCATCAGCCCGGAGAAGACCGACCAGGCCTCCGCCCTCATCAACGTCGCCAGGAACTTCGGCGGCTCGATCGGCACCTCCATCGCCCAGACGGTGCTGATGCGCCGCGAGCAGTTCCACCAGAGCCGCCTCGTCGAGTCGGTCGGCACCTGGAACCCGGCCTATCACCAGACGCTCGGTGAGGCGCAGCGGTACTATCAGAACCAGATCGGAGGGGTCGGCAGCCCGCAGCAGCAGGCGTTCGGCTGGATCGGCCAGCAGGTGCAGGAGCAGGCCGCCTTCTTCGCCTACATCGACGTGTTCGTGACGCTCGGCTTCATCGCGCTATGCCTGGTTCCCCTGGCCCTGACGCTGCGTGCGGTCAGGCCCGGCGGCGCCCCGGCCGGCGCGCATTAACGGTTTTTACGCGACCTGTTTCACGAGATGGCAGAAGAGCACGGCTAGGGTCCCATTCCGCAGGGAGGTCTGGGGACCGGATGTCGATGTCGTTTTCGATCAGCAGTCATCACGACCGCCTGCCGTATCGCGCGACCGCTCCGCAGGTCGCCGCCCCGCGCCCGGCGCCGGCGAAGGCCCCATGGATCGAGACGCCTGCGGTGGACGCCTCGGGGTCGCATGCCGCCGCCTCCAGCCTCGGCGCGATCCTGGGTCGGCTCTCGGTCGAGAGCCGGGACGCCCCGGCGCCGGCGGAGGCCGCTGCGCCCGCGGTCCGGCCCAACCTCGATGCCCTGAACAGGGTCTTGAGCCATTACGCGGCGCAAAGCGCCGGGGTGGACACCATCATCAGCCTGGTGCGGTCGTGACCCCCTCGGGTCCCGCGTAGCGGCACAGCAGGAGCTGCGTGTCGCCCTGCACGCGCCGGTCGAGCGGCGTGAACGCCGGCGGAAGCCCGACCGCGACCGGCTCCGCCTCCTCGACGACGCAGAGGGCGCCAGGCGCCAGCCAGCCTCCCGCCGCAAGGCCCGCCAGGGCCGGCTCGGCGAGGCCGCGGCCATAGGGCGGATCCAGGAAGGCGAGACCGAACGGGAGGCCGCCGGGCGCCTCTCCGAGCCGGGTCGCGTCCCGCCGGAAGATGCGGGTCACGCCCGCGACCCCCAGGGACTCGACCGCCGCCCGCAGGCAGGCCCGCGCCTCGGCGCCGTCGTCGACGAACAGCGCAAAGGCCGCGCCGCGCGACAGGGCTTCGAACCCGAGCGCGCCGGTCCCGGCGAAGAGATCGACGACGCGCGCGCCCGCGCAAGGGTCGCCGTGGGCGTGCTCCAGGATGTTGAACAGCGTTTCCCGCAGACGGTCGCTCGTGGGCCGGATGGCGCGGCTCTCTGGCGCCGCCAGGGCGCGGCCCTTGAAACGGCCGCCGACGATCCGCACCCTCGCTCAGCCCCGCGGCCGCGTCTTGCCGCCCCGCCCGCCGCTGCCGCCGGCCCCGCCAGGGCGCCCGCCCTGGCCCTTGCCGGGCTTGGCCGATCGGGGTCCGTCGGGCCGCGCTCCGTCGGACCGGGAGCCGCCGGGCCCGGACCGGGCCGACCGCTCGGCGGGCGGGCCGGGGCGGCGGTTCGGCCCCCCGCCCGGGCGGGCGGGGCGGGCCGGCTCGTCCCCGCGCGTCGTCCATTGCCGCGCGCCCTCGCGCCCGGCCGAAGGGGCGCGGCGGCCGCGCCCCGCATCGTCGCCGCGGGGCTCGTCCCTGGGACGGGGGCGCGGAGCGGGGCGGGCCGCCGGCGTCTCGCCGCCCCGCTTCGCGTCCTTGGCGGTCGAGATGCGCTCGACCGTGACGGCGCGGCCGCGACGGTCCGCGGTCTGGGTGCGGCGCGTCTGGCGGCGCGGCTCGGCGTCGGGGGCAGGGGCCGGACGGGCCGGGGCCGGAGGGGCGGCGGGCTCGGCGAGCGGGCCGTCGAAGTCCACCCCGGCGGCTTTTGCGAGCGCGCTGCCGAGCTGGTCCCGCAGCACCCGCGTGCGCACCTCCTCGACCGCCCCGTCGGCCAGCTCCCCGAGCTGGAACGGCCCGAAGGAGATGCGAATCAGCCGCGTCACCGCGAGCCCGAGATGCTCGAGCACCCGCTTGATCTCGCGGTTCTTGCCTTCCTTGAGCCCCATGGTGAGCCAGGCATTGGCGCCCTGCACCCGGTCGAGCTTCGCCGCGATGCCGGCGTAGACGACCCCGTCGATGGTAAGCCCCTTGGCGAGCGCCTCGAGCCGGGCCAGCTCGACCGTGCCGTTGACCCGGACGCGGTAGCGCCTGATCCAGCCGGTCGCCGGCAGCTCGAGCAGGCGCGCGAGCCCGCCGTCGTTGGTCAGCAGCAGCAGCCCCTCGGTGTTGATGTCGAGCCGGCCGACCGTCACCAGACGGGGCAGCTCCGCGGGCAGGACGTCAAAGACCGTCTGGCGCCCTTCGGGGTCGCGGGCGGTGGTCACGAGGCCGCGCTTCTTGTTGAACAGGAACAGCCGGGTGCGTTCGGGCTTGTCGATCGGGTAGCCGTCCACCGTGACGACGTCGGCGGCCCCGACATTCAGGGCGGGGCTGGTCAGCACCGTGCCGTTGACGGCGACGCGTCCTTCGGCGATCCAGGCTTCGGCGTCGCGCCGCGAACACAGCCCCGCCCGCGCCATCACTTTGGCGATGCGGGCGTCCTCGCCGGCCTTGGGGGTGGGCGGCTCCGCCGCGGGGGGGAGGGGGGCGGGAGCGGC
>CAXUMV010000055.1:0-625 GCA_964252065.1 uncultured Lichenihabitans sp. | reverse complement strand
GGCCTGCTCATCGCCGGGCTCGACCTTGCCGCGGCCGGCGGGCGGCCGCAGCGCGCTGAAGCGGCGCGTGGGGCGGGATGGGCGGTTCGTGTCGGGCATGATGGAACCCGTGATAGCAGAGGCGGACGGCTTGGGGCAGGATATTCGGCCGGGCGGCCCTCTCGATCCCCTGGGCGCGGCCTTCGCCGAGGCCCGCGCGGCGGGGGCGCGCGGCGAGGTGCCGGTCGGCGCCGCGGTCGTGCGCGACGGGGCGATCCTCGCGGCCGCCGGGAACCGCACGCGCGCCGACCACGACCCCACGGCGCACGCCGAGATGCTGGCGATCCGCGCCGCCTGCGCGCTCGCCGGCTCGCAGCGCCTGCCGGACTGCGACCTCTACGTGACGCTGGAGCCCTGCCCCATGTGCGCCGCGGCGATCTCCTTCGCCCGCATCAGGCGGCTCTACTACGCGGCCCCCGATCCCAAGGGCGGCGCGGTCGAGCACGGCCCGCGCCTGTTCAGCCAGCCGACCTGCCACCACGCCCCGGAGGTGTACGGAGGGTTGCGGGCCGCGGAGGCGGGGGACCTGCTGCGGGGCTTCTTCGCGGCCCGGCGCTGATGCGGCACGTTTTGCATCGTGAACGAA
>CAXUMV010000054.1:0-13637 GCA_964252065.1 uncultured Lichenihabitans sp. | reverse complement strand
GTTCGTGGACACGGGCGACATCGTGGAGCAGCGCGGCGACCGCCTGTTCTTCGTCGGCCGCCGGGGCGGCATCATCAACGTGGGCGGCCTCAAGGTCCACCCCGAGGAGATCGAGGCCGTGCTGAACCGGCACGAGGCGGTGCGCATGAGCCTCGTCAGGTCGCGCCGCAGCCCGATCACGGGAGCCGTCGTGGTGGCCGAGGTGGTGCTCGCCGAGGGCGCTTCGCCCGAGGCCGTCCGCCCGGCCCTGATGGCGGCCTGCCGCGACGCGCTCGCGGTCCATAAGCGGCCGGCCATGATCCGCTTCGTCGAGGCGCTCGACGTCACCCCGGCCGGCAAGCTCTCGCGGACCGCCGCCTGATGGCCGAGACCTCGCCCGGGACGGTGATCGTGACGGGCGCGAGCCGCGGGCTCGGGCTCGGCATCGCTCAAACCCTGGCCGCGGAGGGTTATGCCGTGGTGGCCGTCGCCCGCAAGACCTCGGATGCCCTGGCCGAGGCGCAGGCCGCGGTCGCGGGGGCGAAGGGCGGAGCGCTGCACTTCGTGGCCGCCGACCTTGCGGACATCGAGGCGCTGCCCGCCCTGGTGCAGGACATCCGCCGCGACTTCGGCGCCATCTACGGGCTCGTCAACAATGCGGGGCTGGGCACCGAGGGGCTGCTCGCGATCATGCACAACACGCAGATCGAGGCGCTGATCCGGCTCAACACGGTGTCGCCGATCGTGCTCACCAAATATGTCGTGCGGCAGATGATGGCCGGGCGGACCGGGCGGATCGTCAACGTGTCCTCGATCATCGCTTCGACCGGCTATAGCGGGCTGGCCGTCTACGGGGCCACCAAGGCCTCGCTGCTGGGCTTCACCCGGTCGCTCGCGCGCGAGGTCGGCCGCCTCGGCATCACGGTGAACGCCGTCGCGCCGGGCTTCATGGACACCGAGATGACGGCCGCGATGGGGCCGGACCAGCGGGCCCAGGTGGCTCGCAGGAGCGCGTTGCGGCGCATGCCCGAGGTCGCCGACGTCGCCCGCACGGTGGCGTTCCTCATGGGCGAGGGCGGGCGCAACATCACCGGCACCGTGCTGACGGTGGATGCCGGCAACACGGCCTAGCTAGCCGAGTGCGAAGCGTCCGGCGAGCTCCCACGGGCCGCCGCGGTAGTGCCACAGGTCGAGCCCCACGATGTGGCCCCCCGCATCGAGACCGCTCGCCTCAAGGCGGGCCAGCAGCGCCCGCGCCGCCGCGGGCTCGGCCTTGTTCTGGATCGTGACGTGGGGCCGGAACGGCTGGCGGTCCTGGGGCGTGAGGGCGGCCGTCCACAGGCCGGCGAGGTGCCGCCGCGCCGCGACCAGCCGTTCCGCCTCGATCTCCACCGCGACCCCGCGGCCGAGGAACCGGAACCCGCGGGCCGCGAATGGCATCGGCGCCAGCCCGGCGCACAGCCCGGTCACTGCCGCCTCGATCGCCGGAAGGGCGTCGCCGGGCAGGTGGTGGAACAGCGTCAGGTGGGCAGGCACGATGTTGAGCCGTGCCGGGAAATGCTGGTCCCGCAGGCGCTGGAACAGCCCGGCGGCCTCGGGATCGAGGCCGGCCGTGAGGATCAGGGGATCGGCCATCCCGCGGGCCGCGGTCAGGCGGCCGGGAAGCCACCTTCGAGCGCGACCGCGGACAGGGGCTCGCGGCCGCTCGGGCTTTCCCGGTCCCGCAGCCCCTCGGGCAGCACGGACTTGTCGCCCGGCCGGCCGACCACGATCGCGGCCTCCACCTTGAAGCTCGGGGGCACGTTGAGGTCCTTGGCGGCGCGGACGAGGTCGAAGCCGACCATGCCGTGGGCCTGCAGCCCCATGCGGGCCGCCTGCAGGGCGAGATAGCCCCAGGCGGACCCGGCATCGAAGGAGTGGCTATAGGAGGGGGTCGGGTCCTTGCCGGGCGGCTGCATCATCGGGTTGGAGACGACCACGATCAGCAGCCCGCCCCGCTCCGCCCAGGACCGGTTGAAGGGGTTCAGGAGATCCAGGAAGGTGGGCCAGGCGGGCGTGTCGCGCCGCGCATACAGGAAGCGCCACGGCTGCGAGTTGTAGGAGGAGGGCGCCCAGCGGGCGGCCTCGAACAGGGTCAGGGCCTCCTCCTCGCTCACCGGCGTGCCGTCGTAGGCCCGCGGCGACCAGCGCTGGAGGAAGAGCGGGTCGATGTCGTGGTCGGCGGTGCGGTGATTGACGGTCAGCATGGCTTTCAGCTCTCGCGAGGGGCCGGCAGAGGCCGGCCGGTCTTCGGTGCCATCCCTACGCCGAGGCGCCGCGACCCGTCCAGGGCCGCCCCGCTTCTCAGCTCAGGACGCCGACCGCGACGGCGCAGACGAGGCAGGATCCGATGAGGACGAGCGTGAGCGCCATGGTGGTCGAGACGAGAAGGCGGCTGTCCTCGCCGCCGTCCTCGGCGATGATCGACTGGTAGTAAGCCAGGAAGACGTCAGGCCTGGCGATGGTGCGTCCATGGAAAACCCCTGCAGATGCGTCATGCGATCCGGTGTCGGTCGCGACGGGCCCGGGTCTAGGCCGCGTCCGCCGCGCCGTCCCGGGAGCCGCGCGAGGCCGTCTCCGCCCAAGCCCTCCCGCGGCTGCGGCCGGCGCAGGACACGGGAAATCCGACCGCGCCCCTTTCCCGCCTCGGGAGTTTGCGGCAACATCCGGTCCCGTTGATTTCCCGATTTTTCACAGGCCCCGGCCGCATGGGCAACGACCTCGAATTCAAGCTGGCGCGCGCCAAGCTCATCGAGCGGGCCCGTCTCGACAAGCGCTGGACCAAGAAGCAGCTGGCCGAAAAGGCGGGCTACGACGAGAAGACCCTCTACAACCTGCTTTCGGGCGGCGAGGTGCACCAGCGCACCGTGCTCGACTTCTGCACGGCGCTCGCCATCGACATGCCCGAGCCGACCCAGCGCCGGGTCGAGATCGCGGACGATGCCTTCGGGGGCTACGCCCGCTCGACCTACGGCGAGTACGAGGGCGACTACGTCATCTACCGGCCGAGCTTCTCCAAGCATGACCGCATCTACAAGTACGTGATGACCATCGCGTGGGACGAGGCCGAAAGCCGGTTCGGCTTCGTGACCGCCTACAAGCTGGACCCCAGGGACCCGTCCTGCCCCAAGACCCACAAGGGGCCGGTGTCGATCAGCGCCATCACCAACCTCGTGCACTTCACGATCACGTTCCGCGGCTCGGTCCGGCTCGTGACCGTGACCAAGCTCCGGCAGGCGGACGGGGTGATGCGGGGCTGCATGGCGACCCATTTCGAGGATCTCGACGTCTTCCGTCCGACCCTCGCGCCCATCGTGATCCGCAAGATCGGCACGGGCGAGCCGCCGCCCGACCCCGCCCGCGACATCCGCCTCATGGACCAGGCCGACCCGGACTGGCGTTTTGCGCGCGAGCAGCTCAGCCTCACCGAGGCCCGCATCCTCAACCTGTGCTTCGATCCGGCCTGAGACGTGTGATCACGCCGCTCCGAGCGACATCCGTCACCGCCGGACCGATCACCTCGTCACCTCGAGGCGCGTCGGCGCCGTGGCGATCCAGGCGACGGTGCAGAAGCCCCGTCATGGATGGATTCGCTGCGCTCGCGAAGGACAGGCGGTTGGCGACGACAAGGGGCCGTCCGGCGCCAGTCGTCCTCGATGCCGCTTGGTGCGACGCGCCGTCAGGCGACCCGGTCGGTCACCTCGCGCAGCTCGCGCGGCAGGGGGAAGAACATGGTCTCGGTGGTGGTCGAGACCGTCTCGACCTCGATGTCGTAGCGCTCCGCGAAGGCGTCGATGATCTCCTCCACCAGCACCTCGGGCGCCGAGGCGCCGGCCGTGATGCCGATGGTGCGGATGGCGTCCAGCGGAGCCCAGTCGATGTCGGCGGCGCGCAGCACGAGCTGGCTGTTGCGGCACCCGGCCCGCTCCGACACTTCCTTCAGACGCTGCGAGTTGGACGAGTTGGCCGAGCCGACCACCAGCAGCGCGTCGACCTTGTCGGCGATCTGCTTGACGGCCTCCTGCCGGTTGGTGGTCGCGTAGCAGATGTCTTCCTTGTGGGGACCGACGATGGCGGGGAAGCGCCGCTTGAGCGCTTCGACGATCCCCTGCGTGTCGTCGACCGACAGGGTGGTCTGGGTCACGAAGGCGAGGGGCGCGCGCTGCAGCTCGCCCCCGCGGGCATCGGCCAGGCGGTCGACGTCGCCGATCGTCTCGACCAGCATCACGGCGCCCTGCGGCAGTTGGCCGAGCGTGCCGACCACCTCGGGGTGGCCGGCATGGCCGACCAGGATGATCTTGTGGCCGCGGCGAAAATGCAGCTCGGCCTCCCGATGCACCTTGGTGACGAGCGGGCAGGTCGCGTCGATGGCGAAGAACTTGCGCTCGGAGGCTTCCTTCGGCACGGCCTTCGGGACCCCGTGGGCGGAGAAGATCACGGGCGCGTCGGTCTCCGGGATCTCGCTGAGCTCCTCGACGAAGATCGCGCCCTTCTTCTTCAGCCCCTCGACGACGTATTTGTTATGGACGATCTCGTGGCGGACGTAGACCGGGGCGCCGTAGACCCTGAGCGCGCGCTCGACGGCGTCGATCGCCCGGATCACCCCGGCGCAGAAGCCGCGCGGGGCGCAGAGCAGAATCAGCAACGGTGGCTTGGTCATCGGAGGGTCCACTCGCGGGGCATCGGCCGGCGTTGTGAGCGAAGGTGCCCGGCCGGTCAAGCCGATGCATCTTCGCCACCGTCCCCAACCCCGCTGCGTCGGCTTCGGCGCAGCGGACCCCTCGACGACGTCAGGCGGCCCAGCGGCCGTCGCGGCGATAGCGCTGCCCGGCCTCGAACGCCTCGAGCGCCGAGGCGCGCCGGCCGGCGTGCATCTCCCGCACCCGGTCGGCCAGGACCTCGGACGCATCGACGAAGAGCGGCTGCGCCAGCGCGGAGGTGAGGTCGTGCCGCGTCAGCCCGATGTCGGCCAGCATGCGGTCGTCGAGTCCGCCGAGCTCGCCGATCGCGCGGCGCTGGTGCCAGGCGTGGGGAAAGCTCACTGCGCGGTGCAGCAGCGCGAGCAGGGTGGAACCGAACGACGTCCGGCTGGGGATTGTCATAGTCCTCTCCATCAGCTTGGGCCCATGATGTAGCGGTTTTCGGGTGATCCGAAAAACGAATGTTTATAATGGCATTCATTCGACATCATGATATCCAGGGAGCACCGGAACGGTCCGGTCGACGAGGAGGATGTCCCCGTGTCCGCTTTGCTGGACGTCGAGCAGCTCAAGACCTTCGTGGCGATCGCCGACACCGGCTCGTTCACGCGGGCCGCCGAGGCCGTCCACAAGACGCAGTCGGCCGTCTCGATGCAGGTCAAGAAGCTCGAGGAGCGGCTCGGCAAGGCACTGTTCGAGCGAGACGGCCGCGCCTCCCGCATGACGGAGGAGGGCGAGCGGCTCCTCGACTATGCGCGCCGCATCGTCCGCCTCAACCTCGAGGCGCTGTCGACCTTCGCCCAGACCGACCTCGAGGGTCGGGTCCGGCTCGGCGTGCCCGACGACTACGCCGACCGCTACCTGCCCGAGATCCTGGCCCGGTTCGCCCATTCCAACCCGCGCGTCGAGGTGACGGTGGTGTGCGAGCCCACCCCCATGCTGGTCGAGCGGATCGAGGCCTCGGACCTCGACATCGCCATCATCACCGAGACCAAGCACCGCGGCCCCAGTGTCGTGATCCGGCGCGAGAAGCTGCTGTGGGTCACCTCGAGCCGGCATGCCGTCCACGAGTCGGTCCCGGTGCCGCTGGCGCTGGGCCAGCCCTTCTGCTCCTGGCGGCGGGCCGCCACCGTGGCGCTCGACGGTGTCGGCCGGCCATTCCGCATCCTCTACGCGAGCTGGAATTCGACCGCGGTCGGCGCGGCGGTGCTGGCCGGGCTCGCGGTGTCGGTCGTGCCCGAGAGCACGGTGCGCCCCGGCATGCGCATCCTCGGCGCCTCCGACGGCTTTCCGCCCATGCCCTCGTGCAAGATCGCGCTGCTGCGCAATACGATGGAGGCTTCGCCCCTGTCGGACGCCCTGGCGGGTCACATCGTGCAGAGCCTCGACAACCTGTCGGGGATGACCGCCACCGACCTTGCCGCGATGGCGGCCGAGTAGGCGATGCCCCCTGCCCGGGCTAGAGCCGGCCGTTGATCGTCGTGAAGTAGCCGAGCAGCTTGGTTCCGATGCCCCTCACCCCCGCGACGATCACGAGCGCGATCGATCCGGCGATCAGGCAATACTCGATCGCCGTGGCGCCGCTCTGATCGAGAAGGAAGCGTCGGACTGTGGTCACGTGCGGGACATCCCAAGGCAAGGGCCGGCGAAGCCGACCGTCTGACGCTCGCTCCACGCGAACCCTATCGCGGACGCGTTAATCGGATGTTGCGGCGATGGCGCCGACGCCCTTGCTTTGCGGTATGGTTCATGCTGGCCCTGCGCGATCCCGGCAAAAGACGACGAGTCAGCGACGCGCGTCGCCGTTCGCGCTCTCCGCGGTCCGGGCGGACAGCCACGCGTCGAGCTTGTCGAGGACCGGGCTCGCGAGGGTGGGCGGGCCCGCGGGCTGCATCAGCCCGATGCCGCGCATGCGCTTGACGATGGCGAAGAGCAGGTCGCTGGAGGCGCGCTGTGTCGCCTCGACATCCTCGAGGTAGCAGATCAGCTCGAACCGCAGGTTGGCCTCCCCGACCGCCGCCAGCACGACCTGGGGGGAGGGGATCGAGAGCACGTGCTCGTTGCTTTTCGCCTCCTCGATGAGGAGCTGGCGGATCGCCTCGGGATCGCAGTCGAAGCCGAGCGTGAAGGGCAGGCGGATGCGGCCCACATGGCCGTTGCGCAGCCAGTTCTTGACCACGCCGCTGACGAGGTTCGAGTTCGGCACGATCACGGTCGCCCGGTCGAAGGTCTCGATCTCCGTCGATCGCACGTTGATGCGGCGCACGTAGCCCTGCTCGTCGCCGACCACGATCCAGTCCCCGACCCGGACGGCGCGCTCCCACAGCAGGATCAGCCCGGACACGAAGTTGTTGACGATCGACTGCAACCCGAACCCGATGCCGACCGACAGCGCGCCGGCCACGATCGCCAGCCGCTCGAAACTGACCCCGAGCTGGCTCAGGCTGAGCGACACCGCGATCAGGAAGCCGAGATAGCCGAGACTCGTCTTGATCGAGTTCTGCAGCCCCGAGTCGAGCCGCGTCCGGGGCAGGAGCGTGCCTTCGAGCCAGCGCTGCAGCGCATGCGTGATGGCGATGGCGACCAGGAACAGGACGGCGGCGATCACGATCGACATGGGCGCGATCGTCACGTCCCCGATCGAGAAGCCGAAGAAGGCCGTCTGGATCGTCGACAGCATGTCGCCCGATTCGATCCGCCAGGGCGCGAGCACCAGCAGGATCGCGATGCTGATCAGCGCGACGCGGATCAGGCCGGACAGCACGATGGCGACGATGTCGAGCGCGTTGCGCTTGACCCCGAGCGTGTGCACGAACATCCGCCCGAGCCCATGCCCGGACTCGAACAGCGCCGCGATCCCCTCGTCGGTCAGCCCGAGCAGCAGCACCAGGGCGATCGCGATGCCGGTGACCGCCGTGATCTGCAGCACCAGGAACGCCGCAAACGCCACGAAGCCGGTCAGCAAGGCACCGGCGACGACGACGACCAGCGCCCAGAAGATCAGGCGCAGCGCGCCGGTCCAGTCGCGCCCCTGCGCCTTGCGGGCCGCGGCCGCCTTCGTCATGTCGTCGCTGTCGACGCTCAGCTTGTTGAGGGTCAGCGCCATGGCGCCGGCCGCAAGGGCGGTCAGCAGCCCGCGCGAGGCGATGGCGGTCGGCAGCCCGGCGGCGATCGTGTCGGCCAGCGTCTCCACGATGCGGGTCACGGCGACCAGCGCCGCGACCACGATGGTCACGCGGTAGAGCTGCTCGGCGCCGAAGTCCGACAGGGTGGGCAGGCGCCACTGCGGCCGGCGGGGCGCGAGGTAGCCGCGGGCGAGCCCGATGATCAGGGCGACCACCGTCGCGCTGCGGCCGAAGCTGGTCACCAGCGGCTGCAGGCGCGGGGTGATGACGCCGAAGGCGTCGAGCACGGCCCCCGCGACGGCGAGGCACGCGAACGGGACGGCGGTGGTCAGCATGGCGACCCAGATCGCCGCCAGCACCTTGCGGAGCTTGGCCGGCGGCTTGCCCTCCTGGTCCCGCGCCGCGACCCGCCGGGCGACCCGCTGCAGGGGCTCGAAGGCCAGCGCCAGGCCGAGGAGCGTGAGGGCGATGGCCGCGACCTGCCAGCCGGGCAGCTTGGCGGCTGAGCCGTTGTACCAGTCCTCGGCGAGGAAGCGGATCGCCCGCCCGTCCGAGGGCAGTTCGCCGACCGCCGGGATCCACAGGCGCGGGTCGAGCAGGCTGTAGGATTGCGCCAGCACCGAGCGGGTGAAGAGACTGCGGCGCAGGCCCCCGATGGTCGTGTCGATCTGCGTCGCCTGGACCAGCAGCGCCCGCGCGCGCTTGAGCGTGGCATCGAGCTCGGCGACCTGCTTCTCCTGCGCGGTCCGGTCCGCCTTGATGTCGGCGGCCTCGGGGAGCGGGGCGGCCTTGGGCTCGGGCGCGGGGTCCTTCGGATCGGGCTTGGCGTCCGGCTTGGTCTCGGGCTTGGGGCCGAGCTGGGCGAGGCGGGCCTGGGCGGCGTCCAGACGCGGCTGCAGGTCGGCGATCACGGCCTGCACGTCGGCGGCGATCGGATCCACCTCCGCGCGCAGCTCCTGCAGGCGGGCGTCGGTGAGGTTGGGGCGCTTCAGGGCCGCCTCGAGCCCGTCGAGCGTCGCCTTGGCGGCATCGAGGCGCGCGGCGGCGGGAGCCGGCGCGGCCGCGTCCTGGGCCAGGCCCCCGGCCGGCCCGGAACAGGCGAGGGCGAGGATCACCGCCAGCGGGCCGAACAGACGGCCGAACAACCACCCTCGCGTCATGCGCCTGCCTTCCGGACCACCCCTGACCACAGGGCGCCATGTGCAAGGGCAATCCGGCGTAGTTGCGGCCGGCCTGCTATCCGGCTTTGGGAAGGCTCCGCAGCCAGGTTCCGACCGCGGGCGCGATGCCCTTCACCATCACGGCGACGCCCGCCGCGGTGGGATGCAGGCCGTCGGGCAGCCGCAGCGCGCGGTCCTCCATCACGCCCTGCAGGAAGAAGGGATAGAACGGCAGGCCGTTCGCCCGGGCCAGCGCGGGGAAGATCGCGTCGAACCGCTCGCCATACTCGGGCCCGAGGCTCGGGGCGGCCCGCATGCCGGCCAGGAACACCGCGATGTTGCGGGCGCGCAGCCGGTCGATGATGGTCTGCAGCGTCTTGGCGGTCGTTTTGGGATCGAGGCCGCGCAGCATGTCGTTGGCGCCGAGCTCAAGGATGACGCCCTGCGTGCCTTCGGGCACAGACCAGTCGAGCCGCTCGAGCCCCGCCTGGGCGGTGTCGCCCGAGACGCCGGCGTTGGCGACCGTCACGTCCAGTCCCTCGCCCCGCAGCGCCTTCTCCAGCACCGCCGGGAAGGCGGCGTCGGCCGGCAGCTGGTGGCCGGCCGTCAGACTGTCGCCGAGCGCCACGATTCGGAGGGGGCCCGCCGACGCCGCGACCGGCAGGCCGGCCACCAGCGTCATCGTCGCGATGACGCGGCGCAGCACCTGCAATCGGGCCCTCAGGCTCCCATATGCAACGCCGAAGCGAGGCCGCCTCGTTGCGTGCTCGAAGGATGACATGGAATGGCGGGTCCCGTGATTGCGCTCGACGACGTGCATGTAAGCCTGGGGCGCGGGGCCGCCAGGGTGCATATCCTCAAAGGGGTCGGGCTGAGCGTCGCGCGCGGCGAGGCCGTGGGGCTGACCGGTCCCTCGGGCTCCGGCAAGTCGACGCTTCTGATGGTGTTGGCGGGCCTGGAGCGGGCGCAGTCAGGGGCCGTGACGGTCGACGGCACGCGGCTCGACCGGCTCAACGAGGATGCGCTCGCCCGCTTCCGCGGCGCGCGGATCGGCATCGTGTTCCAGTCCTTCCACCTCATCCCGACCATGACGGCGGTCGAGAACGTCGCGATCCCGCTGGAGCTCGCGGGGGCGCGGGACCCCTTCGTCCGGGCCCGGGCCGAGCTCGAGGGGGTGGGGCTCGGCGATCGCCTGCGCCACTACCCGGCGCAGCTCTCGGGCGGCGAGCAGCAGCGCGTCGCCCTCGCCCGGGCGCTCGCCCCCGATCCCTCCATCATCGTCGCCGACGAGCCGACCGGCAACCTCGACGAGGCGACCGGCCGCAGCATTACCGACCTCCTGTTCGCGACCCGCACGACGCGCGGGGCGACGCTGGTCCTCGTCACGCACGACACCGACCTTGCGGCGCGCTGCGATCGTCAGATCCGCCTCCGCTCGGGCCAGATCGAGACCGAGGCCGATGCGGCCGCAGCCCGGGTCGCGGCCCAGTGACCGGCGCCGTGTCGGGGATCGCGCCGGGCGTCGTCCTGAAGCTCGCCTTGCGCGACCTGCGCGGGGGTCTTGCGGGGTTCTGGATCTTCCTCGCCTGCATCGCGCTCGGCGTCGCGGCCATCACCGGCGTCGCCTCGGTGGCGGACAGTCTGGCGCGCGGGCTCGCGACGCAAGGCCGCGTGATCCTGGGCGGCGACGCCGCCTTCGCGCGGGTCGGGGCGCCGCCGACCCCGGCCGAGCAGGCGGTCCTCGACGCCCGCGGCCGCACCACCCTGGTGGCCAACCTGCGCGCCATGGCCCGCTCCGCCGACGGCTCGGCGACCCTGGTCGACCTCAAGGCCGTGGGCGAGGGCTATCCGCTCGCCGGTGCCGTGACGCTTGCCCCCCCGCAGCCGATCGCGGCGGCGCTCGCGGCCGATGCCGAGGGCGCCTACGGGCTCGCGGCCGACGCCACCCTGGCGGCCCGGCTGAACGTCAAGGTCGGCGACCCTCTCAAGATCGGCACGGCGCGCTTCGTGTTCCGCGCGGTGCTGGCCGCCGAGCCCGACAAGCTCGCGGGCGGCATCGCGTTCGGTCCGCGGGTCGTGATCGGCCGCGACGCCCTGTCGGCCGCGGGGCTTGCCGGCGAAGCCTCGCTCGTGCGCTGGACGAGCCGCCTCGACATGGGCCGGGGCGGACCGCCGCCGGACGAGGCGGCGCTCGCCCGGGGCGTCGACGCCATCAGGGCCGCGCTGCCCGGCGCCGGCTTCGAGGTGCGGACGCGGCGCAACGTCTCGCCGGAGTTCGACCGCAACCTCGGGCGCTTCACGCAGTTCCTGACCCTCGTCGGCCTGACGGCGCTGGTGGTGGGCGGGGTCGGCATCGCCAACGCCGTGCGGGCCACCATCGAGCGCAAGCGGGCGAGCCTCGCCGTCCTCAAATCGCTCGGCGCCACGGGGGGCGTCGTGTTCGCGGTCAGCCTCGCCCAGGTGTTCGCGGTCGCGCTGGTGGGGGTCGCGGCCGGGCTCGTCCTGGGCGCCGCCCTGCCGTTCCTGCTGCTCGCCCTGTTCGGGTCGGTGATCCCGTTCCCCATCGACCCCGTGGTGCTGCCGCGGGATCTGCTGCAGGGCGTCGCCTTCGGGCTGCTGACGACGCTCGCCTTCTCGCTTGGCGCCCTCGGCCGGGCGCACGACATCCCGGTCTCGGCGCTGTTCCGCGATGCGGTCGAGCCCGATGCCGCGCCGCTGCGCCTGCGCTACCGCGTCGGGCTCGCGGTCGCGGTCGCGGCGCTGGCCGGCAGCGTCTTCGCGCTCACCCCCGACTGGCGCCTCTCGGCGATCTTCGTGGGCGCGATCGCGGCCGCCTTCGTGCTGCTACGGCTTGTCGCCTTCGCCATCATGCGTCTCGCCCGCATGGCGCCGCATCCGCGCGGCACGGCGCTGCGGCTGGCGCTCGCCAACATCCACCGGCCCGGCGCCCTGACGCCGTCCGTGGTGCTGAGCCTGGGGCTCGGCCTCGCGCTGCTCGTCACCCTGACGCTAATCGACAGCAACATCCGCCGGCAGATCAGCGATGCCGCCGACGGGCCGATCCCGAGCTTCTTCTTCGCCGACATCCCGAGCGCCGACCGGCAGGCCTTCGCCGAGTTCGTGGTCACCCATTCCCCCGACGTCAACGTCGTGGCCGTGCCGATGATGCGCGGCCGCATCGTATCGTTCAACGGCACGCCGGCCGAGCAGTGGAAGACCAAGCCCGGCTCGGCTTTCGCGCTCGAGGGGGACCGGGGCGTCACGACCTCCGAGGCCGTTCCGGAAGGCTCGAAGCTGGTTGAGGGCACCTGGTGGCCGAGGGACTATGCCGGGCCGCCGCTCGTCTCCTTCGACGCCGATCTCGCCGCTGGGCTCGGGCTGAAGCTCGGCGACAGCGTCGGGGTCAACGTGCTGGGGCGGACCGTCACGGCCACGGTCGCGAGCTTCCGCAAGATTGAGTGGCAGAAGCTCGGCATCAACTTCTTCATGGTGTTCTCGCCCAACACCTTCGCCGGGGCGCCGCATTCGGAGCTCGCGACCGCGACCTTCCCGAAGGGCGCCGGCGAGGCCCCCGAGATCGCGCTGCTGAAGGCGGTCGCCGAGGCCTACCCCACCGTCACCGTGGTCCGGGTGACCGACGTCCTGGCGACGCTCAACCACCTGGTCGGCCAGCTCGCGACGGCGGTCCGCGGCGCGTCGGGGGTGGCGGTCGTGGCCTCCGTGCTGGTGCTCGCCGGGGCGCTCGCGGCCGGCCGTCGGGCGCGGATCTACGATGCCGTCGTGCTGAAGGTCTTGGGCGCGACGCGGCGCCGGCTGCTCGCCGCCCTCGTGCTCGAATACGCGATGCTGGGCCTCGTCACCGCGGTGTTCGGCATCCTGGCGGGCAGCCTCGCGGCGCGGGTCATCGTGGTGCGCGTGATGGATTTCACCTTCCGCTTCGCCTGGGAGCCCGCGGCGGTCGCCGCCCTCGGCGCGCTGGTCCTGACGGTGGGACTCGGCCTGGTCGGCACGTGGCGCATCCTGGGCGAACGGCCGGCCTCCCACCTGCGGACGCAGTGAACCCAGGCTGCGTCGTGGAGAACCGGCACCGGGCATCCTGACCGTGGCCCGGATCGTCACGGCGCTTGGCGCCTCGATGACGGACCGGGGTCAATGTCGCCCGCGGCGCGTTCCAGTTCGTTAACCGCAACCCCGTTTTTCGGCAAAGCCGGAGGGCCGTCGGCCCGCCGTTAAGGATCGGCTTCACCGCTCCGAGCCCATGGTCCGGTCGTTCGACCGACCAGGGATGCCGCCCATGAGCTTTCTGCTCCGCTCCGACGACCGCCGCATGGCGGCGAGCTGGGTCGATGCGCTGAAACCGTTCCAGCGGGCCATGGCGGCGATCGCGGTCTATCTGCACGGCGTCGACACCGCGAGAGGGCGTGTCGCCTTCGCCCATGCCGCGAGCGACATGCCGATCGAGGCCGAACTCGACTACCTGCGGACCTATCACCGGATCGACCCGCGAACCAACCTGGTGATCGATCGCGCGCCGGGCGTGTGGTTCAACTGCTGGGAAGTCTTCGACGACGCGTTCGTCGCCCGTGATCGCTTCTATCAGGAATTCCTGATTCCGTATGGCGGCCGCTACGTCA
>CAXUMV010000053.1:0-13671 GCA_964252065.1 uncultured Lichenihabitans sp. | reverse complement strand
GTCTACGGGCAGGCCATCATCATCCTGGTCTACGTGCCGCTCCTCACCTTCACGGGCGTCGAGGGCAAGATGTTCGCGCCGATGGCGCTGACGGTCATCATCGCCCTGCTGGCGGCCTTCGTCCTGTCGCTCACCTTCGTGCCGGCGCTGATCGCCATCGTGATCACCGGGCGGGTGCAGGAGAAGGACGTCTTCCTGGTCCGCTGGATGAAGGCCGCCTACCGGCCGGCGCTCGGGGCCGCCCTCCGGCGGCCCGCCGCCTTCGTGGGCGGGGCGGTCGCGCTCCTCGTCGTTTGCGGAGTGCTGTTCACGCGGCTGGGGCAGGAGTTCATTCCGCAACTCGACGAGAAGAACATCGCGATGCACGCGATGCGCATCCCCTCGACCTCGCTGACGCAGTCGCAGGAGATGCAGATCGCCGTCGAGAAGGCCGTGAGCGCCTTCCCGCAGGTCGCCTTCGTGTTCTCGAAGACCGGCACCGCCGAGGTCGCGGCCGACCCGATGCCGGTCAACGTCTCGGACAACTTCATCATCCTGAAGCCCGAGGCGGAATGGCCCGATCCGTCGTTGCCGAAGGATCGGCTGATCGCCCAGATCCAGGAGGCGACGGCACGCGTCGCCGGGCACAATTTCGAGTTCACCCAGCCGATCCAGATGCGCTTCAACGAGCTGCTCGCGGGCACGCGCGGCGACCTCGCCGTGAAGGTCTTCGGCGAGGACTTCGCCACCATGCTCCCGACCGCGAACGGGATCGCTGCGGCCTTGCGGACGGTCTCGGGCGCCGAGGACGTCAAGGTCGAGCAGGTCTCGGGCCTGCCGTTTCTGGAGATCCGGATCGACAAGGGCGAGATCGCCCGCCTCGGCCTCAGCCACTTCGCCGTGCAGGACGTGATCGGAGCGGCGATCGGCGGGCGCGAAGCCGGCATCCTGTTCGAAGGCGACCGCCGTTTCGACATCGTCGTCCGGTTGCCCGACCGGGTGCGCGACGACCTGGAGGCGCTGAAGAACCTTCCCGTACCGCTGCCGGGCGGCGGCACCGCCTCCGTGCCCCTGAAACAGGTCGCGGCCTTCACCTTCGCGGAGGGTCCGAACCAGATCAGCCGCGAGAACGGCAAGCGCCGTGTCGTCGTCACCGCCAACGTCCGTGGTCGCGACATCTCCTCGGTGGTCTCGGAGGCACAGGCGAAAGTCGCGTCCGGCGTGCAGCTTCCGGCCGGCTCCTGGATCACGTGGGGCGGGCAGTTCGAGAACCTCGCGGCGGCGCGCCAGCGGCTCGCGCTCGTGGTGCCGGGCTGCTTCTTCCTCATCTTCCTCCTGCTCTACCAAGCGCTCGGATCGCCGAAGGACGCACTCCTCGTCTTCTCCGCCGTGCCGCTCGCGCTGACCGGCGGTATCGCTGCGCTATGGCTGCGCGGCATGCCCTTCTCGGTCTCGGCCGCGGTCGGATTCATCGCGCTGTCAGGCGTCGCCGTCCTGAACGGTCTCGTCATGCTGACCTTCATCAAGCAACTGGCCGAGGACGGCCGGCCATTGCAGGAGGCGATCGCCGAAGGCGCGATGACCAGGCTCCGCCCCGTCGCCATGACGGCGCTCGTCGCCTCGCTCGGCTTCGTGCCGATGGCGCTCGCGACCGGCACGGGCGCGGAGGTCCAGAAGCCCCTCGCGACCGTCGTGATCGGCGGACTTGTCAGTGCGACCCTGTTGACGCTGCTCGTCCTGCCGGCGCTCTACGCCCTGTTCGGTACGACGACGGCGCGGCCCGCGGACGAGGCGCGAAGCGCGAAGCGGGACCCCGTGCCGTTCCCGGTCGCGGCGGAGTGACGGGGATGAAGTCCACCGCCTTTATCGCCGCCCTGGCGCTCACGTTCGTCGCAACGATCCCGGCGGTCGCTCGCGAGCGCCTCGTCACCACGTCGCGCGGCTCCTGTCTGACAGAGCCGCACGATCCCATGCGCATCCGCAGGCTGCCGGGGACCGCCGTGATGACCGATCGCCCCCGGAACCCGCACGAAGAAGCGTATGTGCATTGCCGGGAACCGGAAGCCGATGAGGCCCCACCAACCCGGAACGGCCGATGAGGGTGGCGGTCGGCTCCGCTTTCGGCGCCGCGATGCTCGCCTCGCTTCCGGCGGTTGCCCAGACGCTGCCCGAGGCGCTCCGGCGGGCCTACCTCGCGAACCCGACCCTGAATGCGGGCCGTGCCGCACTCCGGACGACGGACGAGGAGGTCCCGCGTGCCCTGTCCGGATACCGGCCGACCGTATCCGCGTCCGCCAGCGCCGGCCCGGCTTATCAGGTGGGGCGGATCGAAGGCGAGAGACGCCGCGAGACTCTGTTCCCGCGAGAGTTCGGACTTCAGATCACGCAGAACGTTTTCAACGGCTTCCGGACCGCGAACGCCACGCGGCAGGCCGAGAACGAGGTCCTCGCCGGTCGCGAGACCCTGCGCGCGACGGAGCAGGATACGCTCCTCGCCGCTGCGCAGGCCTACATGGACGTCCTGCGCGACACTGCCATCGTCGACCTTCAGCGCAACAACGCGGAGCTGCTCGTGGAGCAGTTGAACCAGACCCGAGGTCGTCGAGGTAGCGGGCCATGTGCGCGCGGTGGAAGCCACCCAGCCCGAGATGGACGATGCCGGCCTTCAGGACCGTTGATCGTGGGCGGGCCTCGCGACGCCGGCAGGAAGGAGGTCCAGCGTCGCGCGGGCGAGTCGGACGGGATCGCGGGTCATAGCCGGATCTGCAGCTTGACGTCGCTGGGCCGGGCTTCCGCCGCCCGCTCGAAGGCGGCGACGCTCTCCTCGAAGGGGAACGTCGCCGTGACGAGGGGCTTCAGGTCGACCTTGCCCGACGCGATCATGGCGAGCGCCCGGTCGAACACGTTGGCGTAGCGGAATACCGTCTCGATGCGGGCCTCCCGCGCCGCCAGCGAGGCGATGTCGAGGAGGACCGGCTCGACGGGCATGCCGATGAGCACGAGTGCCCCGCCGGGGCGCAGGAGCGCGTGGATGCCCTCGTAGGCCTTCGGCGCGCCGCTCGCCTCGAAGACGAGGTCGGCCCCCCAGTCCTGCGTCGCCTCGGCCACGACCTCGGCGAGCGCGCGCTTGCAGACATCGACGGTGGTGACGCCAGGGTAGCGCGCAGCGATCGCGAGCTTCTCGGGCATCAGGTCCGACAGGATCACCCGGGCGCAGCCGCCCGCCAGCGCCGCGAGCGCCGTCATGATGCCGATTGGGCCGGCGCCGACGACCACGGCGATGTCGCCGGGACGGACCTTGGCCTGCGCCACCGCCTGGAGGCCGACCGCGAAGGGCTCGACCATCGCGCCCTCGGCGAAGGACACGGCGTCGGGTAGCCGGAAGGTGAAGGCGGCGGGGTGAACGACGTAGGGCACGAGGCAGCCGTGCACCGGGGGCGTCGCCCAGAAAGTCACGCTGGGGTCGACGTTGTAGAGCCCGAGCTTCGAGGCACGCGACGCGAGGTCCGGGACGCCGGGCTCCATGCAGACGCGGTCGCCGACCTTCAACCCCGTGACCTCCGCGCCGACCTCGACGACGGTGCCGGCGGCCTCGTGCCCGAGCACCATCGGCGCCTCAACCACAAAGGAGCCGATCCGCCCGTGCGTGTAATAGTGCACGTCGCTGCCGCAGACGCCCACCGTGTGGATCGCGATCTTCACCTCGTCCGCGCCGACGTCGAGGGGCAGTTCGATCTCGCGCAGGCTCAGTTCGTGCGGCTTCTCCAGGACCAGGGCACGCATCGTCGTCTCTCCTCCGCCTCCGGGGCGGGCCGTCAGTTGATCAGGAACCCGCCGTCCACGGGCAGGGCGACGCCGTTCACCATCGCGGCATCGTCCGACAGGAGGTAGGCGATCGCAGCGGCGACCTCCGCCGGCTGAACGAAGCGGCCCAGCGGGATGCGCGCGAGCATCGGGCCCGACTTGGCAGGATCGCTCCAGGCCTTCACCGCCATGGGCGTGCGGGTGATCACGGGATGCACGCCGTTGACGCGGATGCCCGCGCCCCCGAGCTCGTTGGCCATCACGCGCGTCATCCCGTCGAGCGCCCCCTTCGAGGCGCAGTAGGCGGCATGGTCGGCGAAGCCGACGAAGGCGGCGAGGCTCGATACGTTGACGATCGCTCCCCCGCGCCCCGCCGCCAGCAGCGGCCGGGCGTATTCCTGCGTGACGATCATCGGCGCGCGGCAGTTGACGGCCATGACCGCGTCGAAGGTCTCGGCCGCGAGGTCCATGAAGGCGCCGAGCTCGGCTGTCCCGGCACAGTTGACGAGGAAGTCGGCCGGCAGCGCCGCCCGGGCGGCGGCGCGCGTCGCCGCCGCGTCGGCGAGGTCGACGGCGATGGTGCGGCAGCCGATCTCGGCCGCGAGGTCGTCGAGGTCCGCCCGGGAACGGCTCAGCGCGACGACCGCGGCTCCGCGCGCGGCGAGCAGCACCGCGGTCGCGCGGCCGATGCCCTTGCCCGCCCCCGTGACGATGACGGAGCGGCCTGCGACGCTCACGGCCGGCCCTCCGCCCGTGCGCTCTGCGCGTGGGAGAGGGCCTGGCCCGCCTTGTCGAAGACGTAGGCGCGCTCGGCCTCAAAGCCGACGGCGAAGGGCTCGCCCTTCGCCAGCATCCGGCGGCCCGGCGTCTGGAGGCTGATCGTCTCGCCGGCGGCGGTCTGGCCGTGGATCAGCGTGCTGCCGCCGAGGCTCTCCGAGAGGTCGGCACTGAGCGCGAGGCAGTTTGGGCCGCCGTCGAGGGCGAGGTGCTCGGGCCTGAGCCCGAGGACCACCTCCGCGCCCTCCTCGACTTGCGGCACGGCACGGGCCGGCACGCGCAGCGGGGCGTTGAGCGCGGGATGGTGCAGCTCAAGGCCAGTTTCGTCCGCACCCGTGACCGTCGCGGTAAGAAAGTTCATCTTCGGCGAGCCGATGAAGCCAGCGACGAAGGTATTGGCGGGCCGATCGTAGAGGTCCTGCGGCGAGCCGACCTGCTCGACGCGGCCGGCGCGTAGCACCACGATACGGTCGGCGAGCGTCATCGCCTCGACCTGGTCGTGAGTGACGTAGATCATGGTGACGCCGAGGTCGCGGTGCAGCCGGGCGATCTCGACCCGCATCTGCGCGCGCAGCTCGGCGTCGAGGTTCGAGAGGGGCTCGTCGAACAGGAAGAGCTTCGGGTGGCGCACGATCGCCCGGCCGATCGCAACGCGCTGGCGCTGGCCGCCCGAGAGCTGGCGGGGCTTGCGGTCGAGCAGGCTCTCCATCTGCAGGATGCGCGCCGCCTCCGCGACCTGCCGGTCGATCTCGGGGCGGGGCACCTTCGCCATCTTAAGGCCGAAGGCTATGTTCTCGCGCACGCTCATGTGCGGGAAGAGCGCGTAGCTCTGGAACACCATGGAGACTTGGCGCTGGGCCGGCTCGCGGTCGGTGACGTCGACGCCGTCGATGTAGACCGCGCCCGCGGAGACCTCCTCGAGCCCCGCGATCATGCGCAGCAGCGTGGACTTGCCGCAGCCGGACGGGCCGACGAAGACCACGAACTCGCCCTTCTCGGCTTCGATGTCGACGCCGTGGATGATGGCGGCTGTGCCGTAGCGCTTCTCGATCTGCTCCAGACGCAGGTAGCTCATCGCGCGGTGCTCATCGGGTCAGCGTTCACTTGGTCGCGCCCATGGTCAGCCCGCGCACCATGTGGCGCGAGACGAGGAGGGCGAAGAAGGTGACGGGCAGCACGATCACCGTGCCCGTGGCCATGATCTTGCCCCAGGGCAGCTCGTAGCCGGACATGAAGCTCGTCGCGACGACGGGCGCCGTCTGCACGTCCCGCCGGGTGAGCACGAGGGCGTAGAGGAGTTCGTTCCAGGAGAAGATGAAGCCGAAGATCGCAGAGACGGCGATGCCGGGCAGCCCGAGGGGCAGGTAGATGCGCCAGAAGATCGCGAACTGGCTCGCGCCCTCGAGGCGTGCGGCCTCCTCCAGATCCTTCGGGATCGAGCGGAACTGGTCGGTGGCGATCCAGACCACGATCGGCAGGATGAAGGTGATGTACACGAGGATCAGGACGAGGTGCGTGTCGAGCAGGCCGAGGTTGCGCGCCAGCACGTAGATCGGCAGCGCGAGCACGATCGGGCTGATGAAGCGGTTTGAGATGAACCAGAACCAGACGTCCTTCTTGCCGCGGAAGTCGTAGCGCGCGAGCGCAAAGGCGGCCGGCGTTCCCAGCGCCACGGACAGGACGGTGGTGCCGGTCGCCACGATGAGCGAGTTGACGACGGCGTGGACCACCTTCTGGTCCGCGAAGACCTCGGCGTAGTTGGACAACGTCGGCGAGAACAGCCAGACCGGCGGCGCGGCCAAGAGATCCGCCTGCGTCTTGAAGGACGAGGAGACCATCCAGTAGAACGGGAATACCGTCACCGCGAAGACGACCAGGAGCCCGAGCCCGTGCAGGAGGCGGCCGGTCGCGCGGGACGACATCACTCGATCTCCCGGTAGAAGAAGCGGATGTAGATCCGCGCGAGCACGATGGTGAGGACGAGCAACAGCAGCGCCTGTGCCGAGGCGACGCCGAGGTCGAACACCCGGAAGCCGACGCGCTGGATGTAGATCGAGATGAGTTCGGTCGCCGCGCCGGGGCCGCCGCGTGTCATCGTGAAGACCACGTCGAAGAGCTTGAGCACGTCCGCCGAGCGCAGGATCAGCATCGCCGTGAAGCCCGGCAGCAGGTAGGGCAGCTGCACGCGCGTGAGCAGCGCCCACTTGCTTCCCGTCTCGAGGCGCGCCGCCTCTTCGATCTCGACGGGCACCATGGAGAGGCCGGAGAGGAAGATCAGGGCGCAGAACGGCGTCCACTGCCAGACGTCCATGATGCAGATCGCGGCAAAGGCGCCCCAGACGCTGCCCAGCCAGTCGATTCCGGGGAAGCCGAAGAGACCGATGGCGCTGTTGGCGATCCCGAAGTCGCGGTTGAAGATCAGGCGCCCGAGCAGGCCCACCACCGCGTAGGTCGTGGCGAGCGGGATGACGAGGGAGACCCGCGCGAGCGCCCGCAGGAAGCCGAGCCCCGGGCGGTGCAGGAGGAGCGCGACGCCGAGTCCCAGCGCGATCTCGAACGGCATGACGACGCTGAAGAAGCCGGCCGTGCGTCCCAGCGTCTGCCAGAAGGTCGGGTCGGTGAGGACCTGCTCGTAGTTCGCGAGGCCGACGAATGGGAAGCCGTCGCGCACCCGGGTCAGGTTGTACTGGCGAAGCGACGTCGCCAGCGCGAACAGCGTGGGGTAGATGCCGATCGCGAGTAGCGCGACGACGGCGGGCGCCAGGAACCAGAGCGGCGTCAGGCGCCCGTAGCCCGGGTGCCCCCGCGGGCCGGCGGAGGCCTCGGGCACGCCCGCGCGGCGCTCCGCGCGGGCGGGCGACAGGGTGCTCCCATCGGCCATGGGACGGGACGCGCTACTGCAGGAGCTTCTTCTTCCCGTCGTAGTAGCCTTCCTTCTTCAGGATGGCCTCCATGCGGGTGCCGATCTCCTTCGAGCCCTGCTCCACCGTCACCGCGCCGAGCATCATCTTCGAGCCGAACTCGGCGACGATCTCCGAGATCGCGGGCCAGGCCGGGAAGCGCGGGCGATAGGCGGGGACGCCCTTCTGCCAGGACGCCATGCGGCCGGACACGCCGCCCGCCTCGACGAAGGGCTTGGCGATGGCCTCCGAGGTCGCCCACTGGATGAAGATCCAGGCCGCCTTCTGCTCCTTCTCGGGGGCCTGCGAGGCGACCGCGAGGGAGAAGCCGCCGAGCGCCGGCAGACGCCCGGCGGAGCCGGTGGGCTCGGGAGCGACCCCGAGGCAGTCGCCGAGCTTGGAGGTCTTCGGGTCGGTGAGCGTGGGGTAGAAGGCGGACCACTCCGTGATCATAGCCACCTGGCCTTGGGCGAGGCCGTTCACCGCCTCCGCGTGGTCCCAGCTCACGATGCCCGGCGGCATCGACTTCATCAGCTTCTGCCGGTCGGCAAGGCCCGTCTGGCTCTCCTTGCTCATCAGGTTCGAGCGGAAGCTCGCGTCGAGGAGGGAACCGCCGAAGGGCCAGAGGAAGCGCATGAAGCTGTCGGCCGACTGCGTCTCGCCGCGCAGCGACTGGAGGGCGTAGCCGTACTGCTTCTTGTCGGCGTTCGTCAGCTTTGGGGCGTAGGTGTTCATGAGCTCGTCCCAGGTCGCAGGCGGCTTGTCGAACCCGGCGTCCTTGAGCATGCAACTGTTGTAGAACAGGAGCCCGGAATAATTGTCGAAGGGCAGGCCGTAGGTCATGCCGCCCCAGCTTCCGAAGGCGTCGAGCAGCAGCGGGAAGAAGCCCTTCAGGTTCAAGTTCGGATCGGTGATCGCGGAGTCGCCCGAGAACTTTTCGATGGGCTGGATCCAGCCGTTCTCCGCAAATTCGCCGATCCAGACGAGGTCCACGAGCGCCATCGAAAGATCGCCTTGCCCGCTGAAGTTCAGAACCTGCTTCTCGCGGGCGTTCTCGTAGGGAACGATCTCGTAGCGGACATTGATGCCGGTCTGCCTCTCGAACTCGGGCAGGAGCTTGATGATCGCGCGGTAGCCCGGCCGGTCGAGGAAGGTCACGTGCAGCTCGGTGCCCTTGTAGGGCGCAGCAGCGTTTGCGATGTCCCAGGTCTGAGCGCCTGCGGGCGCGGACATTGTGGCCGCGAGGACGAGCGCCGCCGCGCTCACCGTCGTGCGAAATCGACGCATCGTTTCCTCCTTCCAATCGCCGATCTGAAGAGCGCCGGCTGCATGGTCTGTGAGCTCAAGCTAGACCCGTCCACCCTACGGTCTAGCGGCTGCGGTGCGCCGAACCTGTACTTTCATGCATGCTGCGATGCAGCGCATGCGCACACTTTCCGCGCGCCTTCAGGCCGTCGGCGGGGACGGCAGCGCCGCGGCGACGAGCGGCGTCACGATCCGATGCTTGGCCAGCCGGCGATACGCCGAGGGCGTCATGCCGCGGGCGGCGCGGAACATGCGGTTGAAGTTCGAGATGTTGGCATAGCCCGCCTCGAAGCAGACGTCGGTGACGGGGATCTCGGTGTCGGCGAGCAGCTTGCAGGCGTGCCCGATCCGGAGCGTGGTCAGGTAGTCCGTGAAGCTGATCCCGCTGTTCCTCTTGAAGAAGCGGGAGAACGACCAGATGCTCATCCCCATGAGGGCGGCGAGGTCGGTGACCCCGATGTCGCGCCGGAAGTTCGCCATGATGAAGGAGAGCGCCCGGCTCACCGACTCCAGGGTGCTCGGGTCCGCGTCGGGGAGGAAGTGCGTCGAGGACAGGACCGTGTACTCGCGGCTTTCGGCAAGGACCCCGAGGAGTTGAAGGAAGAGGGCGAGCCGTTCGAGCCCGTCGACCTCGCCCATCGCTTCCATGAGCGCGGCGCCCCGGCGTCGCGTCTCGCCTCCGAACGCGAGGCCCCGTAGCGCGCGCGCGAGAAGGGCGTCGAGTTGCGCGATCTCGGGGAAGACCCCGCCGCCCTGGCGCATCCGGTCGGGGTGGAACTGCACGACGATGTCGCGTCCGCGGATCAACTCGCCCGGCGGCAGGGCGGTCACCCAGTCGTGCGGCAGCCAGCTCCCGACGATGGCGAGATACCCGGGCTCGAAGATGCCGACGTGATCTCCCACCAGCGCCACACCGGCGGCGTTGCGCACGAGGTGGATCTCGTACTCCGGATGCATGTTCCAGACGTTGCGTTCCCAGGGGTAGTCGTCGCAGCGCCAGACGAACGTCCGGTTCTCCCCGGTCACGATCTGCTCGAAGACGGGACGCCGGCTGGCGAACCGCTTCCCCTGCCCATCCCGCGCCGCGGCGCCGGCCTCTCCGCTCATGTCGCGCTCTGCCGTCGATGCCCTGCGCCGGCTGCGGGTCAGAGGTCCCGCAGCGCGCCGTAGGCCCGCTTATAGCGCTCGTAGACGGGCCTGTAGGCCTCGTGCGCGCGGGCGTCGGGCTCGATGCGACGGGCGACCCGCACCATCGCCCCGGCCGCCTCCTCGATCGATCCGAATTGCCCCGCGGCCGTGGCAGCGAGGATCGCCGCGCCGAGCGCGGGGGCGTCCGCGACCGTCGTGACGGTGAGCGGCCGGCCGCTCACGTCGGCGTGGATCTGCATCCACAGGTCGGAGCGGGTGGCACCGCCACAGATCACGATCTCGTCGGGCTCGTAGCCGCCGGACCGCATGGTCTCGAAGATCAGTTCGCTGCCGAAGGCCACGCCCTCCATCGTGGCGCGGAACAGGTGGGCCCGGTCGTGGGCGAGAGTCAGGCCGAGGATGGCACCGCGCGAGAGCGCGTCGGTGTGCGGGGTGCGGTTGCCCTGGAAATGGTCTTGGACGAGGACGCCGTCCGAACCGGGGGGAAGCGCCGCGGCCTCGGCGTTCAGGCGCTCGTAGGACCAGTCGCTGCCCACGAGCCGGCGCAGCCAGTTGATCGTCGAGCCCGTCGAGGTCTGCCCTCCTTCGACCACGTGCAGGCCGGGCAGGAGCGCGTCCGCGTAGGTGCCCCAGATCCCGCGCCCGTGGAACGGCTCGGCCGAGAGGCCGAGGTGCAGGTGCGACGAGCCCGTGATGAAGGCGAGCTTGCCGGGCGCGGTGACGCCGAGGCCGATCATCGCGATCTCGGCGTCCGACCCGCCCTGCGCCACCGTGAGCCCGACCGGCAGGCCGAAATGCTCGGCCGCCTCCGCGGTCAGGCCGCCCACGACCTCGCCGAGCCTGAGCACCTCAGACGGCCACTTGTCCGCGAGTTCCGGGATGCCGAGGCTCGCCACGAGTTCCGTGGCGTAGCCGCCCTCCCGGGCCCGGTAGTGCCAGCGCACGGAGGCATTGGTGATCGACGCCGCCATCCGGCCGGTCATGCGCCAATTCATGTAATCCTGGTACTCGCAGACCGTGGCGGCGCGCGCGAACAGCGCCGGCTCGTGCCGCGCGATCCAGAGCGCCTTCGGGATCATCCACTCGGCCGAGACCGGGCCGGCCCCGTCGGAGTTGACGCGAAGCGCCGCGTCGCCCGTCGCAAGTACCTGCTCGGCCTCCCGCGAGGCGCGCACGTCCATCCAGATCAGGGCCGGCCGCAAGGGTTCGCCGTCCTGGTCGAGGGCCACCACCGAGCAGCAGGTAGTGTCGGCGCAGAGCGCCGCGACGTCCTCGGGCCGGATGCCGGCCTCGGCCACGGCCTGGCGCACGGCGCGGCCGGCCGCGGCCCACCACTCCCGCGGGTCCTGCTCGGCCCAGGAGGGTCGGGGGTAGGCCGTGGCGTAGCTCTGCGCCGCGAAGGCGAGCGGCCGTCCGAAGAGATCGAAGACGCCGGCGCGGATCCCTTCGGTGCCGCCATCGAGGCCGATAATGGAGGGCATTCTCACCTCGCGCGCCGTTGGACGGGCGAAGCTTCCGGGAACGAACGTCAGAGATCCAGTGTCTGGGGCAGGATCACGAGGTCCCGAACGGTGACGTTCCGGGGCCTCGTGAGCATGAACAGGACGGCCTGCGCCACCTCGCCCGGCTGCATCAGGCTGCCGGCCGCCAAGGCGTCGTCGAGCTTGGCCTTCGTCCAGTCGTCGAGCAGCGCCGTCACGACCGGTCCGGGGGCGACCTCCCCGACGCGGATGCCGTGCTTGGCCACCTGCCGCCGGAGCGTATGCACGAAGGCCTGCACCGCGTGCTTCGACGCCGTGTAGATCGGCTCCCCGACGACAGGGACGAAGCCGGCGATCGAACTCGTCACGATGATATCGCCGGTGCCACGCTCGACCATGTGCGGGAGGACGGCGTGGATCGAGCGGAATACGGCGTTCACGTTGAGCTGAAGCATGCGATCCCAGGCATCGGGGTCGCCATCGACGACATCTCCGCCGACGTAACCACCCGCGTTGGCGTGGAAGATATCGAGCTGCCCGCCGGTCTTGAGGATCGCGGGCATCATGCCGGCCACGCTCCGAGGATCGACGAGGTCGACCACGAGCGGCGTGGCCTGCGCTCCCAGGCCGGCACACACCTCCCGCAGCATCGCCTCCGCGCGATCGATCAGGACGACCCGCGCGCCAGCGCTCAAGAACGTCCTCGCGCAGGCGAGGCCGATACCCGATGCCGCGCCGGTGATCGCCGCTACCTTACCCCTCAGTTCGTCTGTCAACGCCTTCCCTCCAGTTTTGAGTCGCCCAACTCGGTTCGGACGGAGCTGCAATGGCTTCCCAGACGTGCGAGGCCTCCGGCTGAGCTGGCCGGCTCAGATGTCGCGACCGAAAGTTGCGCCGCCCGAAACTTTGAAGGCGGCATGCCTTTGTAATCGCGGAAGCGGCGGTTGAAGTTCGAGAGATTGTTGAAGCCTGCTTCACAGCAGATGTCTGAAACAGGCTTGCCTGTGCTTATAAGGAGGTGGCAAGTGTGATCAACGCGCAGCCGCTGCACGTACTGGCTGTAGCTCATCGCCGTGTGCTTCTGGAAAAGGCGCGAGAACGCACTCGGGCTTTGCCCAAACATCGCGGCCAACTTGGCTTGGCTAAGGTCGCTCTCGAGGTGGTCGCCGATATATGTGAGCACTTGGTTCATGATATTGGGCAGGAAGCGGTCAGGGTCGGGCCAATAGGCCGGGCTGAGGAACAACCGACGGCTGCCGTCCCGGGCCAGCCGGTCGAGGAGGTCAAGGAAGAGGACGAGGCGGCGGACCCCCGTGGCTACCACGAGAGCGGTTAGTAAGTCGCGAGCGCCGTGGCAAAGCTTTGACCCGAACTCAACCCCACGTCGGGCATCCAAGAGCAGTCCTTGCAGGTCCGTCAACTCGGGAAAGGGTATCGTGGCAGCAGCGAGACTCCCTCCCGTGAATTGGAGCACCACGCAGCGTTGTGATATGGCCTCGCCTGATCTGAGATCACTGACCCAGTTGTGCGGCAGATTCGGGCCGACTAGTACGAGGTGGTCCGGCGCGAAAGATCCGACATGGTCACCAACCATGAAAGTATCTGTCGTGTGGGTAACAAAGTGAATCTCGTAGTCGGGATGGTAGTGCCAGCGGACTGCACGATAGGGATAGCCATGCGACCAAGCCTTGAACGACTCGTCGCTGCTGACCCTAACCAACTCCAAGTTAGGTTGAATGGTCATCCCCTCGCCCACACCATCGCCACAGCTTCGCTCTCAACGATTGTCGTGGCGCAGATGCAGAGCTATATGATGCCGCGACACAGCATAATTCCTACCAATACCCTCTGGAGGATCTAAAGAGGCGATGCTCGTCTTACGCTTCCGCCAGGAACGAGAAAGTAGACGGATTTATCCAGCGCGCCACCACAAACCAATCCATATTATGATACTTTCTTGCGCTGTGAGCGGCGATCCGCCTGCTGATTGGCCATCCTCTTTAAGACATGGTTCTTAGGCATGCGGAGGCAGGGTCAACGTCGGACTGTTACGAGCTTCCAACGAAGGTCCCGCTCATCATTTGGAAGCCGATCAAAACGCGATTTGCAGGACGATCTTGCCGCGAGTGCGGCCGCCCTCGGACAGCTCGAGCGCCTTCTTGACGCTCGCGAGCGGAAGGACCTGGGTGACATGCGCCTTGAGCTTGCCGGCTTCACTAGATGTTTAGTCCCGGCATTTGCTGGAGCGGGTTTAGGGTGAAGCGGTCTGGCTCGGT
>CAXUMV010000052.1:0-13823 GCA_964252065.1 uncultured Lichenihabitans sp. | reverse complement strand
CTGAGCGTGCGGACCTACACCTCCCTCGCCTTCCTCAACGCCGGCCAGGCGGTGATCTTCTCGATCGGGCTGGCGGCCGTCATGATCATGTGCGTCGAGGGCATCCATACCGGCCGCAACACGGTCGGCGACTTCGTCCTCGTCAACGCGATCATGATCCAGCTCTATCAGCCGCTGAACTTCATGGGCCTCGTCTATCGCGAGGTGAAGCAGGCGATCATCGACATCGAGCTGATGTTCGCGATCCTCGACCAGTCCGCGGAGATCGTGGACCGGCCCGGCGCCCGCGACCTCGTGGTGAGCGAGGGCCGGGTCCGTTTTGAGGACGTCCACTTCGGCTACGACCCGCAGCGCGCCATCTTACGCGGGGTGTCCTTCGAGATCCCGCCGGGCTCCACCGTCGCGGTGGTCGGCCCCTCGGGCGCCGGCAAGTCGACGCTGTCGCGGCTGATGTTCCGCTTCTACGAGCCCTCCCGCGGGCGCATCACGATCGACGGCCAGGACGTGCTGGCCGTGACGCAGCGTTCGTTGCGGGCCGCGATCGGCATGGTGCCGCAAGATACGGTGCTGTTCAACGACACGGTCGAGTACAACATCCGCTACGGCCGGTGGGAGGCCTCGGAAGGTGACATCCGGCATGCGGCCGCCAACGCGCAGATCGACGGCTTCATCGCCTCCGTGCCCGACGGCTACAGGGCGCAGGTGGGCGAGCGCGGCCTCAAGCTGTCCGGCGGCGAGAAGCAGCGCGTCGCCATCGCCCGCACGATGCTGAAGGGTCCCCCGATCCTGGTGCTGGACGAGGCGACTTCGGCGCTCGACAGCTTCACCGAGCGGGAGATCCAGGACGCGCTGGAGCGGGTGTCGCGCGGCCGGACCACGCTGGTGATCGCCCACCGGCTCTCGACGGTCGTCAATGCCGACGAGATCCTGGTGCTGGTCAAGGGCGTGATCGTGGAGCGCGGCAGCCACGCCGCGTTGCTTGAACGCCGCGGCGTCTATGCCGCCATGTGGAACCGGCAGCGCGAGGCCGATGCCGAGCGCGACGCCTTGCAGCGGAGCCGGGAGGAGGCCGATCTGGCGGTCGCGGCCGGCGAGGCCGCCTGAGGCAGCCCCTCGTGACTTCGCCCCGCAACGGTGCGACAACGCCCTGAAACCAAGGACTCCGATCCATCGATGTCCATCGTCGCGAGTATCCGGCGCCAGATCGCGCCGATCCACCCCGAGGGCTACATCTTCATCGCAGGGTTTGCGGTGCTGGCGCTGATCCTGAACTGGCTCTGGTCGCCGCTGGGATGGCTGGGCGGCTTCGCCACGCTCTGGTGCGTGTACTTCTTCCGCGATCCCGCCCGCGTCACGCCCATGCGCGAGGGTCTCGTGGTGTCGCCCGCCGACGGCGTGGTCTCCTCGATCGGCTTCTTCGTGCCCCCGCCCGAGCTCGGGCTCGGCGACCGTCCGATGCAGCGGGTGTCGGTGTTCATGAGCGTCTTCGACTGCCACGTGAACCGCGCCCCGATGTCCGGGCGGATCGTGAAGATCGCCTACAAGCCGGGGCTGTTCATCAGCGCCGACCTGGACAAGGCCAGCGAGGACAACGAACGCTCGAGCCTGTTGCTCGACACGGTCAACGGGCGCATCGGGGTGGTGCAGATCGCGGGTCTGGTGGCGCGCCGCATCGTGTCCTTCGTGTCGGAGGGACAGATGCTGGGGGCAGGGGATCGCTTCGGGCTCATCCGCTTCGGCAGCCGGGTCGATGTCTACCTGCCCGACGGCGTGCGGGTGCTGGTCGGCCACGGCTCGCGGGCGATCGCGGGCGAGACGGTGCTGGCGGACGCCTCGAGCCCCGAGCCCTCCCGCAGCTTCAAGGCGGGATGAGGCGGCAGGATGGGCAGCCGGACCGCCACGAGCCTCTCGGAGCCGGGCACCGCGTCCACGCGTGCCGGACCGCGGCCGTCCCGTCCCGGCGCGCGAGACATCGCCGCCCTGAGCCTCTCCGAGATCGACGCCCGCTTCACCCCCGAGCGTCGCCTGACCGCGCTGGCGATGATTGACTGGATCGCCAGCCCCCAGGAGCGGGCCGAGATCGGCTCCATCGTGCAGGCGCTGTGCGAACGCCTGGTGGCCATCGGCGTGCCGCTCGACCGCTACGCCTCCTCGACCACCATGGTCACGGCCGACCATGACGCGATCGGCCGGATCTGGCGTCCGGACGAGCAGGACTCGGACTACCTGACGAGCCCGTTCTACGAGGCGACCGCCACCGGCGCGTGGGTGGAGCTCTGGCTGCCCGACACGCCCGACGAGCGCTTCGGCATCGTGCCCCAGCTCAAGGCGGAGGGCCTGGTGGACTACATCTGCATCCCCATGCGGCTGACCAACGGCGCCGATGCCTGGCTGACCTTCGCGACCAAACGGGCGACCGGCTTCTCCGAACAGGATGTCCTGCTCCTCGCCTTCCTGCTGCCCGTGCTGATGATGCGCATCGACGCACGGGTCGGCTGGGTCACGCTCGACAAGCTGCTGCGCACCTATGTCGGCGAGGAACCCCATCAGGCGATCCTGGCCGGGCGGGCCAAGCGCGGGCAGACCACCGTGATCACCGCCGCCATGATGGTCGCCGACCTGCGGGACTCGACCGGCCACGTCGCGGGCGTCGACGCGACCGCCGCCGTCCAGCTCTTCAACGACCTGTTCGACTGCCTCGTGCCCGACATCGAGGCCTGTCGGGGCGAGGTCCTCAAATATATGGGCGACGGGCTGCTGGCGATCTTCCGCGAGGAGGAGGGAAGCCCGCCCGCGGCCGAGCGCGCCCTTGCGGCGGCCGAGGCGGCGCTCGCCGCCGTGGAGCGGGCGAACGCGGCCCATGCGAAGCGCCGCCCGATGGAGGTCGGCATCGCGCTCCACTTCGGCGAGGTCGCCTACGGCAATATCGGGTCGGGCTCGCGGCTCGACTTCACCGTGATCGGCCGCGACGTGGCCCTGGCGAGCCGGATCGCCGGCATGAACGGCCCGCTCGGCCTTCCGCTGCTGATGTCGGGCGCCTTCGCGAGCCATCTCGCCCACGAGGTCCAGTCGGCCGGCGCCCATCCCGCGCGGGGGTTCGAGCATCCCGTCGAGGTGTTCCGGCCGGTCGCTTTGCCCGCATGACCCTGTTTCCTGCCCGCCCGCCCGGCCGGCATCGCCAGCCGCGCCGCTTCCGCAAGGTGCCGCTGCGGCTCATGCTGCCCAACCTCGTGACGCTGCTCGCCCTCAGCCTGGGGCTCACGGCGATCAGGTTCGCGGCCGAGGGCTATTTCGAGCGCGCCGTCTACGCCATCGTGGCGGCCGCGATCCTCGACGGCGTCGACGGGCGCCTCGCGCGGGCGCTGCGCGGCACCTCCCGCTTCGGGGCGGAACTCGACTCGCTGGCCGACTTCCTCGACTTCGGTGTCGCGCCCGCGCTGACGCTCTATTTCTGGTCGCTCGGCACGGTCAAGAGCTTCGGCTGGTTCGCCGCCATGGTGTTCGCCATCGCCTGCGCGTTGCGCCTGGCCCGCTTCAACGTCGCCCTCGAGGATCCCGGCAAGCCGCCGTGGATGTCGCAGTTCTTCACCGGCATGCCGGCCCCGGCGGGCGCGCTGGTGGTGCTGATGCCGCTCTACCTCCACCTGTCGGCGATAGACCTCGCCCCCACCCGGCCGGTGGTGGTGATCGAGGTCGTCTACGTCCTCGTGATCGCCGCCCTGATGGCGAGCCGGATCCCGCACTGGTCGGGCAAGACGATCGGCCGGGTGCCGCGCGAGCAGGTGATCCTCGTGCTTTTCGCCGTGGCGGTCGTGATCCTGCTGCTCGCGAGCTTCCCGATGGAGATGATGATCGTCCTGACGCTCGCCTATCTGGTCAACGTGCCGCTCGGCGTGCGGCGCTATCGCCGGCTGCAGCGGCTGACCGAGGCGGCCTCGACGGCGTCCGCCGGCTGAGCGGTTCACAAACAGGCGGCGATCCACTACATGGTGCAGCAGGACGGCAGGGAGCGGCGACGCCTGATCCCTGGCCGTGGCATGCGCGCGGGAACCGCCTTCGAGCCGTTCGAGCTCGCGCGCAGGAAAGACTGGATCGTATGCCCAAGGAAGAATTGCTGGAATTTCCCGGGACCGTGACCGAACTGCTGCCGAACGCCATGTTCCGCGTCAAGCTTGAGAACGAACACGAGGTGACCGCCCACACGGCGGGCAAGATGCGCAAGAACCGCATCCGGGTGCTGACGGGCGACAAGGTCCTGGTCGAGATGACCCCCTATGACTTGACCAAGGGCCGGATCACCTACCGCTTCAAGTGAACCGCCCCGCCGGGAGGCTGTCGCCGTGACCGCGAGCGCCGTGCCTCCGCCCGGCCCGAAGATCGTGCTGGCCTCCGCCTCCCCGCGCCGCCTCGCCCTTCTGCAGCAGATCGGGCTGACCCCCGCGGCCCTCCTGCCGACCGAGATCGACGAAACCCCGCACAAGGCCGAGCTTCCGCGGACCCTGGCGAGCCGCCTCGCGCTCGAGAAGGCGGAAGCCGCCGTGAGGATCGTCGCGGCCCGGAGCGACCTCCACCCGGCCTTCGTGATCGCGGCCGACACGGTGGTGGCGGTCGGCCGGCGCATCCTGCCCAAGTGCCAGTCGATGGACGAGGCGGCCGAATGCCTCCGCCTGCTGTCCGGCCGCGCCCATCGGGTCTTCACCGGCGTCGCCCTGATCACGCCCGCCGGGCGGCGGCGCTTCAAGCTCGTGGAGACGCGGGTGCGGTTCAAGCGGCTGTCCGGCGCCGAAATCCCGGCCTATCTTGCGACCGGCGAATGGCGCGGCAAGGCCGGCGGCTACGCCATCCAGGGCTTGGCCGAGGCGCTGGTGGTCAAGCTGGTCGGCTCAAGGTCGTCCGTGGTGGGGCTGCCGCTGCACGAGACCTGCAACCTGCTGGTCGGCGAAGGGTTTCCGGTCCACGCCACATGGAAGGCCGGGGAGCCATGACCGACAGCGCCGATCCGGGGCCCGTGCCGCCCGCAAAACCCTGCCCGATCTGCGGCAAGCCCGCCAAGGCCGAGCATCGCCCGTTCTGTTCGCGTCGCTGCGCGGATGTCGACCTCAACCGGTGGCTGAGCGGAGGCTATGCGCTGCCTGCCGAATCCGACCCGGACGATGAGCTCGGGGACGATGGTCGGGGCGGCGAGGACTTCTGAGGCCTGTCCCGGCCGATCAATCGTCCTCGTTGGTGGGCGCATTCGGTCCGGGGTCCGGCCGGCTGAACACCTTGCCGCAAGCCGCGCTCAGCGATGCCTTGTGCTGGGTGAGGCAGGCCACGATCGCGTCCTCGTCGGGGATCTGGGAGGCGCACAGGCGGTAGACGTCGGGCGTGCAGGCCATCTGGTCTTCCATCGACCCTGGATGTTGCGCGAAGGCGATGCAGGGGAGCGTGATGACGAGGACTGCGAGACAGGTTCTCAATGCGATCATGATGGGCCTCTTTGCATCCCCTCTCTAACGCCACCTCGCCGAAAACGATCCCCCGCCCTCGGGACGGCCACATCGCCCCGCCGACGATGCCCTTCTCCCGCGGCGTGAGAAGGTGGCCCCGCCGAAAGCCGCATCTCAGGGATGGACGGCCGGCCCGTCGACCGTGACGTGCAGATCCGTGACGAGCCCGTTGGCCAGGGAATACACCCACCCGTGCACGCTGAGCGGCTGGCCGCGCGCCCAGGCGTCCTGCACGAACACGTCCGCGGCGACGTTCTGCACCTGCCGCATCACGTTGAGCTCGCACAATCGGTTCAGCCGCGCCCGCAGCTCCGGGATGGCGTCGAGTTCCTCGCGATGATGGGCATGGACCTCGCGGATGGGATGCAGCCAATGGTCGACCAGCCCGCGACGATGGCCGTCGACCGCCGCCGCGACTCCGCCGCAGCCGTAGTGGCCCACGACGAGGATGTGCTTGACCTTGATGACGTCGACCGCGAACTGCAGCACGGACAGGTAGTTGGCATCCTGGGGCGGGGCGAGGTTCGCGACGTTGCGGTGGACAAAGAGCTCGCCGGGGTCGAGATCCACGATCTCGTTGGCCGGAACCCGGCTGTCCGAGCAGCCGATCCACAGATATTCGGGGGCCTGCTGCCCCTCGAGCCGCTTGAAGAACCCGGGGTCCACCGCCGTCTTGCGGGCGGCCCATTCGCGGTTGTTGGCCTTGAGCTTGTCGAGCATGGCGTCCTGGCGATGCCTCCGCGGAAGGGCGGTGAGGTTTAATGCAAGATCGATGCTGGGGACCAGCGCCGGTCTTGCGGTCGGTGTGGGCGGCTCGCAGGCTTTAGCTCGTCCGGCGCCGTCTTGCCATGGCGTGACCCGTCCTGATTAGCCCCTTCGCCTCGCGTCGAGCGGGGAGAAGGTGCCCGACAGGGCGGATGAGGGGTGGTGGGGCACTGAGGATCCCCTCATCCGTCCTTCGGACACCTTCTCCCGCCGAGCGGGAGAAGGGCCTCACCGGACAGCGTCTCGCGACCGATGTCTGCTCACTCCAGCACCGTTACCACGTCCCCCACCCGCACGGTTCCGCGGTGCTCGGGAACGAGGTTCTGGCCGAAGATGATCCGGCCGCCCGCGGCTCGCCGGAAGCCTGCCAGCGTCCGGAGCGGCTCGTTGTCGGCGGCCCGCACGCCGGTCTCCTGGTCGACCGTCGTGACGGCGCAACGGGCGCAGTCCTTGACGACCTTGAAGGTGACCTCGCCGACCTTGATGCGCCGCCAGCCATCCTCGTCCCAGGGCGCCCCGCCGTCCACGTCGAGATTGGGCCGGAAGCGGCTCATGGGGACCGGCTGCCCGAGCCGCCGGTCGAGATCGCCGAGCGAGGCCGCGGTCGTGACCAGGAGCGGGAAGCCGTCGGCGAAGCTCACCATGTCGCCCGGCGCGCCGAAGTCCTGGTCGACCGGCCGCGCCGTCTCCGGGTCCGCCATGTAGACGAGGCGGCAGGGGACGCCCAGGGCATCGCCGAGCCAGCGGTCCGGCTCGGCTCCCGCCGGGGTCGCCGCGACCGTGTCGCGCCAGATCACCACCTCCACCCGCGGCGTCGCCGGCCCGGGCCGGGCGACCGTGATGGGCTCGCGGCCGGGCAGCGCGAGGCGCAGGCCCTCGTCCAGCAGGGTCGGCACGATGAGGGCGAGGCGCGGCTGCTCGCGTTGCGACAGGAAGCGTCCGCGCCCATCGACCACCATCCACCGGCGGTCGCCGGCAAGGCCCCAGGGCTCGACGGCGGCGGCCTCGAGCGACAGGCCCTTGAGCCCTTTGACGGGATAGATGTGAAGGCCTGCAAGGGTCAGCATGGGCGGCGGGGCCGATGAAGGAGTGGAGCCGAGCATCTCTTTAAGGCCAAAGCGGCAGACCAACGCAACCCCGATGGGTCGGCTCGATCCTTCCTGGCCCATGCCCTTCTCCCGCCCGCTGGAGAAGGTGGCCGACAGGCCGGAGGAGGGGATCCACCTCGCCCCCAAGCTCCTCATCCGCCCTCCCCGCTGGGCGGGGCGAAGGGGCTGATCGGCAAACGGCCTCGCCCCGAGGATCAGCGCCGCCGCACGATGCGGTACGTGAACACCTCGCCGTCCCGATGCATCGCGGCGAGCTCGTGGCCGGCTTCGGCGACGAAATGGGGGATGTCGATCGCGGTCAGGGGATCGGTGCAGTCGAGCACGATGGCCGCCCCGATGGCGGTCTGCCGCAGCGCCTTGCGGGCGCGCAGGACCGGCATCGGGCAGTGAAGGCCGCGCAGATCGAGCCGGCGGTCGGCCGGACGATCCCCGGCCGGCGTGGGGGCGCCGTCTTCGGCCTTCGGCAGCGTCATGCGAGCAGTCCTTCGCCCCGGGGCGTCTTACCGGACGCCCCGGCCTGCCTTACATAAGGAGCAACGCCGCGAACGCCGAGGATCGATCGCCCATGTTTTCCTTCCGCAAACCCGCCGCCCTCCCCACGGCCGAGAGCGCGCTGCCCGGCCGCGACAAGCCGCTGCGCACCGCCGACGCGCATCTGGTGAACGGGCATGCGCTGAAGGCCGAGCCAGCGGCTGGGCACGAGGCCGTCTATTTCGGGCTCGGCTGCTTCTGGGGCGCCGAGCGGCTGTTCTGGCAGGCGGGTCCCGGCATCGACGTCACGGCGGTCGGCTACCAGGGCGGGCACACGCCCAACCCGACCTACGAGGAAGTCTGCTCGGGGATGACCGGGCACACCGAGGCCGTCAAGGTGGTGTTCGACCCCGCCACGATGCCCTTCGGGCAGCTGCTGAAGCTGTTCTGGGAAAGCCACGACCCGACGCAGGGCATGCGCCAGGGCAACGACGTGGGCTCGCAATACCGGTCGGCCATCTACACGACCACGGACGCCCAACTGCAGGAGGCCGAGGCCTCCAAGGCCGCCTACGGGCGCGCGCTGGCCGCCAAGGGCCTGCCGCCGATCACGACCGAGATCCGCACCGCGCCCGCCTTCTACTATGCGGAGGACTATCACCAGCAATATCTGGCCAAGAACCCGCGCGGCTATTGCAGCCTGGCCGGCACCGGGGTCAGTTGCCCCGTCGGGGTCGGCGTCGCGGCCTGACCGGCTGAGGGGGCGAGGGTGGTGATGATCGAGCGGCTGATCGAACGGTTCATCTTCGCCAGCCGCTGGGTGCTGGCGCCGTTCTTCGTTCTCCTCGTGCTCGCGCTCTTCGGCCTGCTGATCAAGACGGTCCAGCACATCGGCGAGGTCGCGCTGCACTTCGGCTCCGAGACCGAGGCGAGCGTCATCCTCAACACCCTCTCGGTCGTCGACCTGACCCTCACCGGGTCGCTGCTCGTGATCGTGATCTTCTCGGGCTACGAGAACTTCGTCTCCCGCATCGACGCCACCCAGCACAAGGACTGGCCGGCGTGGATGGCCTCGATCGACTTCACGGGCCTCAAGCTGAAGCTGATGAGCTCGATTGTGGCGATCTCGGGCATCCAGCTCCTGCGCAACTTCATGAACATGAGCCAGGTGAGCGATCGCGACCTCACCTGGGCGGTGACGATCCACCTCACCTTCGTGGTCTCGAGCCTGCTGCTCGCCCTCACCGACAAGTTCGCCGGGGGGCAGCACGACACCTGAGCTCAGGGCGCGACCAGCACCCCGCGGCAGGCCTGCGGAAGCTGGGCCATGGTCAGCGGGGGCCGCGGCTTGGCGTTCGGGTTGAGGCGCGGGTGCAGCACCGAGGGCGTGAACCAGCGGGCGAGCGAAGCGTCGCAGCCGTCTCCGGGCGGCACGGGGTCCTGGTCCTGGCATGACGCCTCGCCCGCCGGGCATGTCACCCGCACGTGGAAATGGTAGTTGTGCCCGTACATCGGGCGCACCTTGGTGAGCCACCCGCGGTCGCCGCGCGCCTCGACGCAAATCGCCTTCTTGATCGCCGGGTTGACGAAGATGCGCTCCACCTCCGGCTGCTCGGCCGCGGCCTTGATGAGCGCCAGGTGCGCCGGGGTCCACCGGGCGGGGTCGACCGCGAGGCCGTCGGGGCGCACCACGTTGGTGGCGGACATCATCTCGCGTTCCTCGCGGCTCAGCGTCCGGTCCGGCATGGGGGTCAGCCAGATGTCGGCATCGAGGCCGACCTGATGGGAGGCGTGCCCGGTCAGCATGGGGCCGCCGCGCGGCTGGGAGACATCGCCCACCAGCAGGCCGGGCCAGCCATTGATCGAGGGGACCTGCCTTGCGAAGCGCTCGAGGAAGGCGATCAGCGCCGGGTGGCCCCAGTTGCGGTTGCGCGAGAGGCGCATCACCTGCCAGGCCGGCCCGTTGACCGGAAGCGCCTCGGCGCCCGCGAGGCAACCATGGGCATAAAAGCCGATCGAGCGGGCCTCGAGGTCGGCGGGGGTCACGGCGCGGCCGAACAGCTGCTTGGCCGGCAGGGCCGGGTCGCGCGGGTCGGCGAGCGGCGGCAGGGGCTGCGGGTCCATCGTGCCGCGCTCCTGCGCGCCGACCGTATCGGTCAGCAGCGCGAGCGCGAGCACGGCGCCTGACATGATCCACCCACCTCGCATCGTCCCGCCTCGCGTCCGGCCCGGCGACACTGTTCCAGCCTGCGCTTTAAGAAGGCGTTAACCGCGGCCGGCCGCGACACCGAGGCCGCGCGCCAGCGGCCGGAAGCTTTCGACGACGGTCAGGTAGACCTCCCGCTTGAAGGGGATGATGAGCTCGGGTAGGCGGTCGATGTCCTCCCACCGCCAGGCATCGAACTCCGGCCGCTGGCCGCCAGCCGGATGGTCGATGTCGATCTCGCTCTCTTCACCCTCGAAGCGGAACGCGAACCATTTCTGGGTCTGCCCGCGGAAGCGGCCCTTGGTGACCTTGCGGGACAGGTCCGAGGGCAGGTCGTAGCTCAGCCACTGCGGCACTTCGGCGAGGAACGACACCGTCGAGACGTTGGTCTCCTCCTGCAATTCGCGCAGGGCGGCATCGCGCGGCGGCTCGCCGAGGTCGATGCCGCCCTGCGGCATCTGCCACTCGTAGCCGGGCGCGACGCTGTCGGCGGCACGCCGGCCGCGGCGGCGTCCGATGAAGACCTGGCCGGACGCGTTGAACAGCGCGATCCCGACGCAAGGGCGGTAGATGAACTGCATCGGGCAGGGGTCCCGTAAACGATTTGCCCTCAGTGTCTGAGGTTTCCCGCAAAGCCCCAAGCAATTTCTGGGCGCGGCATCGCACGCTCGGCCGACCGTCTGTCGGCTCAGCGCTCCTGGGTCAGGATCAAACGTCATCGCGAGGCGTGAAGCGCCGTGGCGATCCAGGGGTGCCATATGACCCGGTGGACCGCCGCGCTCCGCTCGCGATCGCGCGCTTAGAGCATCTCGAGCGCGCCCTTGCGCCGGGGCGGCGGGAAGGCCCGGTCGAGGGCGGCGAGGTCGTCCGGCGATAGCGTGAGATCCACGCTCGCGCGATTCGCCTCGACATGCGCCCGGCTCCCCGCCTTCGGGATGGCGAGGACCGCGCCCGAGCGGACCGAGAAAGCCAGCGCGACGGCCGCCGGGGTCGTGTCGTGGCGCGCCGCGACATCGTTCAGGACGGGATGGTCGGGCAGGCGGCCCTGCTCGATCGGGCTGTAGGCCATCAGCGGCATGCCACGCGCCGCCATATAGGGCAGGAGGTTGTATTCGGGACCGCGCCGCACCAGGTTATAGAGAACCTGGTTTGTGGCGCAGGCCGATCCTCCGGCTGTGGTCAGCTCCTCGAGGTCGGCGACATCGAAGTTGCTGACGCCCCAGGCCGCGATCTTGCCGGCCCGCTGCAGGCGTTCGAAGCCCTCGACGGTTTCGGCCAGCGGCACCGCGCCGCGCCAGTGCAGGAGGTAGAGGTCCAAGCGCTCGACGCCCAAGCGCCTCAGGCTGTTCTCGCAGGCCCTCGCCATGGCGGCGACGCCCGCGTTCTGCGGATAGACCTTGGAGACGAGGGTGACCTCCGCGCGCCGGCCGGCGATCGCCTCGCCGACCAGCCGCTCCGCGGCACCAGCCCCATACATCTCGGCCGTGTCGATGACGGTCAGGCCGAGATCGAGGCCGCGCCGGAGCGCTGCGACCTCCTCGTCATGCCGCGCGCGGTCGTCGCCGATCTTCCAGGTGCCCTGGCCGATGGCCGGCAACGACCGCCCGAGGAAGTCCAGGGATCGCATAGGCTTCAGAGCGAGACCTTGGCGTGGTCGCCGGCATTCTTGACCGGCTCCCCGGTGATGAGCGCCTTGGCATAGCCATAGGCGACCACCATGCGGCCCGACGGGGTGTCCCAATACTCCGCCTCTTCGATTTTGACGGCGATCAGCGCGAGGTTCGGATCGTCGCTGCCCTTGGGGAACCAGCCCCGGGCCTCCTCGCTCCAATGCTTCTTGATCGCCGCGCGGTCGGTCGAGATGGACGCCTCGCCGCGCAACGCGACATAAGACGACTTGCCGGGGTCGGCGAAGGTGACGACGGTCTCCCGGTCGCGCTCGAGGTCGTGCACCTTCCCCGAATCGTCCCCGGTCAGGAAGTAGAGATGGCCGTCGAACTCCGAGTCGGCCAGCGCCATGGGACGGCTGCGGAACTTGCCGTCGACGCCGCGCGTCGCCAGCATCGCGATATGCATGCCCTCGATGAGGCTCATGAGCTTCTTCTGGGCGTCTGTGTCGGTACCGGCCATAAGTGTCTCCTTGGATAGAGGCACAACGGCGGGCGCAGGCCGCATGTTCCAGCCGCTTGGCGCTCGTGCCTCAGTGGTGGTCGTCGGGCAGGGTGGGCATGGGCAGCAGCGGGATGCCGTCCTCGAGCAGCCCCGCGACCTCATCGCGCGAGGCTTCGCCGTAGATCGACCGCGCCGGGGCGTCGCCCTCGTGGATGGCGCGTGCCTCCGCCGCGAAGCCGCGGCCCACGTTGTCGGCCGTCTCGGTCACGCGCCGGTGCACCTCGCGCATCACGGCCCGGAGCTGCTGCGCCCGCTCGTCCAGCAGGGCAACGGGGCGCGGCTCGGCGGCGGGCACCGTTTCCGCGGCCTGGGTCGGTGGGGCGGCCTGCTCGGCTTGCGCCGGGCTGGGCTGCCGCCTTCCGGTCCGGCTGGTCACGACCGAGGGGGTCATGAGCGCCTTGCGCACGGCCGTCGACCCGCATGTCGGACAGGCCACCTGCCCGGCGCCCGCGAGCTTCTCGTAGGCGGCGCTATCGCGAAACCAGCTCTCGAACCCGTGCTCGCCTTCGCACCGCAGCGTGTAACGGATCATACGGCCAGGAGCTGATCGAGCTGGCCGGCCTGGTCGAGGTCGTAGAGGTCGTCGCAACCGCCCACATGCCGGTCGCCGATGAAGATCTGCGGCACGGTGGTGCGTCCGGCGGCCCGCTCCGCCATCAGCTTGCGCCCGCCCGGGTTGCCGGTCACGTCGATCTCGTCGAACGCGACGGACTTCTTGCGGAGCAGGCTCTTGGCCGCCGTGCAGTAGGGGCAGAGACGCGTCGTGTAGATGGTGACCGGAGGCATTGCGGACCCGAAGTGCATGGCTCGACCTGTTATATGGTGAGGGCCACCTCGCCCGCAACGATCGCGAAGACCGCGAGGTCGACGCGCGCCGCGCCGGCGCGCAGCAGCACCCGCGCCGCGGCGTTCGCGGTGGCGCCGGTCGTCAGCACGTCGTCGACCAGCACGATGCGCCGGCCCTCCACCTCGGCCAGCGGTGGCACCTTGAAGGCGCCCTGCACGTTCAGGAGGCGCTCTCTGCGGCTCATGCCGACCTGCCTGGCGGTCGCCTTGACCCGGACCAGGAGGCCGGGCTCGACCCGCAGCCCGAGCGGGCGCGCCATGGCGGTCGCGAGCAGCCCCGCCTGGTTGAACTGCCGCTGCCACAGCCGGCGGCGGTGCAGCGGCATGGGCACCAGCACCGGGCCCTCATCCAGCAGCTCGGCCGCGGCCCGGGTCATCATCGGCCCCATCAGCCAGGCCGCCTCGGGCCGGTCGCCGTACTTCAGCCGGTGCACCAGCCGGCGTGCGGGACCGTCGCGGAACTGCACCGCGGCCCGCGCCCGGCCGAACACCGGCGGATGGGCGATCGCCTCCGGCGACAGGAGGCCGGCCCCGAGATCCTGGGCGAAGGGGGTGCCGAGCCGCTCGCAATAGGGCCGGGTGATCCACGGCATGGCCCGCCAGCACGGCCCGCAGAGCCCCTCCGGCGAGGCCGTGGAGGCGCCGCAGCCCAGGCAATGGGGTGGGTAGACGACCGCCAGCGCCAGGGCGGCGACCGCGCCGAGGGCATCGCCGAGACGGCGTGCCGCAAGGTGCCCGCCTCGCCCGGTGCCGCTCGCCTCGCCC
>CAXUMV010000051.1:9818-13953 GCA_964252065.1 uncultured Lichenihabitans sp. | reverse complement strand
GATCCCGAGGGTTTCGGCATCGCGACGTTCGCGGGCGACGTCGCCGCCGTGCTCGAGGCCAGGCGGCTCGGCCCCCTCCCCATCGGCGGGATCTCCATGGGCGCGGCCATCGCGCTCCGCCTCGCCGTGCTCCGGCCCGACCTCGTCGGCGCGCTCGTCCTCGCGCGGCCGGCGTGGGTGACGGAGGCCGGCCCCGACAACATGCGGCCCAATGCCGAGGTCGGCGCGCTGCTGGCCAGCCATGATGGCGCGGAGGCGCGCGCCATCTTCGAGGCGGGCGAGACCGCGGCGCGCCTTGCCAAGGACGGTCCCGACAACCTCGCGTCCCTGCGCGGGTTCTTCACGCGGGCTCCGCGGCCCGTCACGTCCGCCCTGCTGACCCGGATTGCCGCCGACGGGCCCGGCGTGACCCGCGAGCAGGTCGCCGGTCTGCGCATCCCGACCCTCGTCATCGGGCACGACCGCGACCTCGTGCACCCCCTCGCGATGGCGCGTGAGCTGGCCGCCCTCATCCCCGGATCGCAGCTCGCCGTCATCCCGCCAAAGGCGGACGACCTCGAGGGCTACCGCGCGGCCTTCCGGGCGAGCCTGCAACGTTTCCTTAAGGAGCATCACCGATGACCGCGCCAGCCGACTGGCTCCAGGCCCTGCCGACCGACCGGCTCATGGCCGAGATGTCGCTCTGGTCCGCCGACCTCTGCCGCATGGCGGACGACCTCGCCCGGATCGACGCCCACACCGACATCTACCACCTCGACGTCGCCGACGGGCACTTCTCGCCCGCCCTGCTGCTGTTCCCCGACCTCGTGGCGGCAACCCGCGCGCTGACCCGCAAGCCCCTGCACATCCACCTGATGACGACGGACGACATCCTGCTCGCCCAGATCGAGCAGTTCGCCGAGGCCGGCGCCGACCTCATCAGCATCCATCTCGAAAACCGCAACATCGATGAGGGCCTGGCGCTGATCGCCGCCAAGGGCCTGCGCGCGGGCCTGGTCGCCCAGCTGCACTCGCCGGTCGCGGCCTTCGGCCCCTACCTCGACCGCATCGCGATGCTGACCCTGCTGGGCACGCGCATTGGGGTGAAGGGCCAGGATCTCGACCCGGCCGCCTGCGACCGGCTTCGGGAGGCGCGGGCGCTGATCGGGCGCCGGACCGGGGAAGGCCGCATCGTGCTGGCGGCCGACGGCGGTATTCGCGAGCATACCGTGCCGAGCCTGCGCGCCGCTGGCGCGGAGACGATCGTGATGGGCTCGCTCGCCTTCGGGGCGAAGGACCTCCCCGCACGCATGGCGTGGGTCCATGCGCAGAGGCTCGCGTGACCCGATGACCGACGCGCTGGCCATCGGCATCGATCTCGGTGGGACGCAGGTCCGCGCCGCGCTGGTGGACGGGGCCGGCACGGTGCTGGCGCGGGCCGCGGCCCTGACGGACGTCCAAGGCGGCCCCGAAGCGGTCATCGAGCAGATGCGGCGGCTGGTGTCGCATGTCTCCGCTGACTCGCCCGGGCGGACGGTCGCCGTCGGGATCAGCGCGCCCGGCCCGCTCGACAGCGAGGCCGGGACCGTCCTGCACATCCCCACGCTGCCGCGGTGGGACGACTTCCCCATCCGGGACCGGCTGGCGGCCGCGCTGTCGCTTCCCGTCATCCTCGAGAACGACGGGATCGCGGCCGCCTACGGGGAGTGGCGCCACGGCGCGGGGGTCGGGTTGCGCCACCTCGTCTACGTGACGGTCAGCACGGGCATCGGCGGCGGTGTCGTGGTCGACGGGCGGCTGATCCACGGTCGCCGGGGAATGGCCGCCCATGTCGGGCATTTCCAGATGATGCCGGGCGGCCCGCCCTGCTCGTGCGGCGCACCGGGCTGCTTCGAGGCCCTGGCGGCCGGCACGGCGCTCGGCAAGGCGGGACACGCCGCGGCCCGGCGGCATCCCGGCTCGCTCCTGGCCACCCTGGCGCCGCCCGGCTCGCTCGGCGCGCACCACGTGGTCGAAGCCGCGCGGCAGGGCGACGCCGTCGCGATGGCCCTGATCGCGCAGGAGGCCGAGTACCTCGGGATCGGCTTCACGGGGCTCATCCACCTCTACAGCCCGGAGCGCGTCATCATGGGGGGAGGGGTCGCGGCGGCGTTCGACCTCCTCGATGCCGGCATCCACGACGTGATCGCGCGACAGGCGATGGCCGCGTTCCGCGACGTCCGGGTGGTCCCGGCCGGGCTCGGGACGAACTCGGGACTGGTCGGCGCCGCGGCGCTTGCCCTCGACGACGGGCTGATCCAGGAGGCCAGGGCGGCATGAGCGCGCTGGCCGGCTGCGACCTCCTCGTCTTCGACTGCGACGGCGTCCTCGTCGACAGCGAGCGGCTGAGCATCAGGGCGATCGTCGAGGTGCTGCGCGGCGCCGGCATTCCCGCGACGGCGTCGATGATCGAGAAGCATGTCGGGATGAAGATGGCCGACACGCTTCTCCGGCTCGCCGAGGAGACCGGGCATACGATCCCCGCCGCGACGGTCGAGGGCATCTGGCCCGCGACGCGGGCCATCTTCGAGGTCGAGCTGCGCGCGACGCCCGGCATCGCGGGCTTCCTCGATGCGACCGATGCCGTCCGGCGCTGCGTCGCCTCGTCCTCGGATCCCGAGCGGATCGCCGTGAGCCTCGGCCTGGCCGGCCTCGCGCCGCGGTTCGGGGCGAACCTGTTCAGCTCGTCGCAGGTGGCGCGCGGCAAGCCCGCGCCCGACCTCTTCCTGTTCGCCGCGGACCGCATGGGGGTCGACCCGGGCCGCTGCATCGTCATCGAGGATTCCGTGCACGGCGTCAGGGCCGCGCGTGCCGCCGGCATGACGCCCTTCGGCTACGCGGGGGGCAGCCACGTCGCCCCTGGCCACGAGCAGCTGCTGACGGAGGCCGGCGCCGAGGACGTGGCCACCGATTGGGGTGCCATGCTCAAGCGCCTGGCGGCCTGAGAGGGCCGCCCAAGACGCCCGGACGGGCGACAGAGAACCACGAAGGGAGACGGCCATGGCGGACAGGACGGTCGGGTTGGAGGGACGCATCGCGGTCGTGACGGGCGGCGCGAGCGGGATCGGCGAGGCCTGCGTCCTGGCGCTGCTGGAGGCGGGCGCCCGGATCGCGATCCTCGACGCGAGCGACCGCAACATCGCCGAGGCCCGGCAGCGGCTGGCCGGCAAGGACGTCGCGTTCGACAAGCTCGACGTCACGGACCCGGACGCCGTGGAGGCCATGGCGGCCGGGCTGACCGAGCGGCTCGGGCGCATCGATATCCTGGTGAACTCGGCCGGCATCGGCCGGCAGACCGCCGCCGAGGACATCACTCCCGCCGAATGGCGCGAGGTGATCGACATCAACCTCAGCGGCACGTTCTACACCGCCCAGGCCTTCGGCCGCCGCATGCTCGACGGCAAGGGCGGCGCGATCGTCAACATCGGGTCCATGGCGGGGGACATCGTCGTGCGGCCGCAGAAGAACGTCCACTACAACGCCTCCAAGGCGGCCGTGCATCACCTCACCCGATCCATGGCCGCCGAATGGGCGCCCATGAAGGTGCGCGTCAACGCCGTGGCGCCCGGCTTTATCGAGACGCCGATGAACGCCTTCGCGCTCAAGTCCGACGTCGAGACGACAAATACCTGGCTCGGCAACACGCCCATGGCGCGCGTCGGGCAGACGGACGAGATCGCGTCCATCGTAGCGTTCCTGTGCTCGGACGCCTCCAGCCTGATGACTGGCGCGATCGTGGCCGCCGACGCCGGCTACACCCTCTGGTGAGCGCCAAGGTCCAATCACATCATCTGGAGGGTTCATCCATGACCAGTCTTTCGAACGCGACGCTCGCCCAATTCGGACCCGCGGTCGCCGTCCCGGCTACGACCGCTCCGCGCTCCGGGGCGGGATCGTCCATTTCGGGGTCGGCAACTTCCACCGCGTCCACCTCGCCCTTTACGTCGACGACGCGCTCCGGCGCGCCTTCGACCCGGCGTGGGGCATCGTCGGCGTCGGCCTGACCGACGGCCCACTCGAGTCCGGCCGCTGGGTGCTGGGCGGCTTCTACGTCGTCGAGGTGCCCGACACGCTGGCGGTCGGCGTCCTGGTCGCCACCGCTCCCCTGCCCTCCGGC
>CAXUMV010000051.1:0-9808 GCA_964252065.1 uncultured Lichenihabitans sp. | reverse complement strand
GCCGATGCCAAGGCCGCCGCCTATGCGGCGCAGGACGGCCTCTACACCGTCACCGAATGCGCGCCCGACGGGAGCGTGGCCATCCGGGTGATCGGGGCCATGATCGACTACATCCATGCATCCGCCGATCCCGAGGCGGTGCTGGGAAGGCTCGTCCATCCCGATGCCCGCATCGTGTCGCTCACCATCACCGAGGGCGGCTACAACATCCGCGAAGCCGACGGCGCGTTCACGCTGGACGCGCCGGACGTGGCGCACGACCTCGCCGGCGGTCCGCCCCGGACGGTCTTCGGGTTCGTGGTCGAGGCCCTGGCCCGCCGGCGCGCCGCGGGCCTGCCGGCCTTCACGGTCGCCTCCTGCGACAACCTCCGGGGCAACGGAGACACCTCGCGCAAGGCGATCGTGTCCTTCGCCCGGGCCCGCGACCCCGGCCTCGCCGACTGGATCGACCGGGAGGTGGACTTTCCCAACAGCATGGTCGACCGGATCGCCCCGCAGGTCGGCGAGGCCGACCGCCTCGCCCTGAACGCGCGGAGCGGCGTCGACGACCTGCTGCCCGCCAAGGCGGAGCAGTTCAACCAATGGGTCTGCGAGGACCGGTTCCGTCATGGCCGGCCCGACTTCGAGGCCGTCGGCGTCCAGTTCAGCGACGATGTGGCCGCCTACCTGGCTCTCAAGGGCCGGATGCTCAACGCCTGCCACATGCTGATGTCCTACCCCGCCGTGCTCAGCGGCTACCGGCTGGTCGACGAGGCCATGCGCGACCCGCGCATCGCCGACCTGCTGATGAGCTTCGTGGACCGGGACGTCATTCCCTACGTGCAGCCGCCGGCGGGCGTCGTCTTGGACACGTACAAGACGATGATCGTCGAACGGTTCTCGAACCCGGCGATCGGCGACCAGGTCCTGCGGATCGCCGGCGACGGCGCGGCGAAGCTGCCGATCTTCCATGCGAAGACGATCTCGACCCTCGTCGCGGCGAACGCGGACATCCGGCGCGAGGCGTTCCTGCTCGCCTGTTTTGCGCGCTACCTGCTCGGTCGCGACGATGCCGGGGCATCCTTCCCCATCTTCGAGCCGTCGCTGTCGCAAGCCGATTGGGACCTCATCCGCAGCGAGCCGGCCGGCGTGCTCCGCGCGGCACCCTTCGCGGCGCTTGGCCTCGACCGGCACCAGCCGTTCGTGGCGGCGTTCCACGGCTACTGGGATGCGATCGCCCGCCAAGGTGCGGCCAAGACGATCGAGAGCGCACGCGTATAGCGTCCCGAGCGGGAGGACCCTTCCATGTTCGATTTCAGCAACAAGACGGCGCTCGTGACGGGCGGATCCGGAGGCATCGGCCGCGCGGTCGTCGAGGCGTTCTGCCGGGCCGGCGGGCGCGCGATCGTCGCCGACCTCGACCTCAAAAGCGCCGAGGACGTCGCGGCGGCCGTCGGCCGTGGATCGTTCGCGCTTCGCCTCGACGTGAGCCGGATCGAGACCCTCGAGGGCGAGATCGGCGCGGCGGCGGAACGGGCCGGCCGCATCGACCTGCTCGTGAACAATGCCGCGATCTTCGACATGATGCCGCTCCTCGAGGTCACCCCGCAGAGCTTCGACCGGCTGTTCGCGGTCAATGTCCGCGGCTTCTTCTTCGTGATGCAGGCCGTCGCGCGCCTGATGGCCGCGGACGGGCGCGGCGGCCGCATCGTCAACATGGCTTCCCAGGCGGGGCGCAGAGGCGAGGCGCCCTCCGCGATCTATGCGGCCACCAAGGCGACGGTGATCAGCCTGACCCAATCGGCGGCCCTCGCGCTCATCGGGCAGAACATCCGGGTCAACGCGGTCGCGCCCGGCGTCATCGACACCGCGATGTGGGACACGGTCGATGCGCTCCATGCCAAGCAGTTCGATCTGCCGCTCGGCGAAAAGAAGCGGCAGGTCGGCCTCGCGGTCCCCCTGGGCCGCATGGGCCGCGCGGAGGAGATCGCCAGGGCGGTCATGTTCCTGGCCTCCGACGAGGCCGAGTACGTCGTCGGCCAGACGTTCAACGTGGACGGCGGCAACGTCCTCAGTTGATACGTCTGGCGATGCCGACCGCGGTGGAAAGCCGAAGCCATGACGCGTCGGTCAGAGTCGCCCGCCCGCTTGCTGCAACGCGTTCTGAAGTTGGTCATGTAGAAGCCGCCCTAAGAGCTCCTCCAAGCGGGACACGTCGACCGTCCTACTGGTTTCCCATTGCTCGTCTGCCACCTCCGGCCATGGAAGTAAGGGGTCCGGTCTCTTCGATCAAGGCCGCGACGAGGTGCTCGGCAGGCGGCATATGCCTACTCTTGCCAATCTTCACGGGACCTGATCGCCAAACTCCCGCGGAAGACGTTAAGCCCTGCATCGCTTCGCGATGCAGGGCGAGCAGGGTCGATGGTCTGAGCCGGAACGCACCCTTCTTGATTCCGTCGAGGATAATCCGCTTTCCAAGATCGAACTGAAGAAGGCCATTTCTCGCCTCCAGCTCGGCTCTCTGCAGCTCGTCAGAGACGATCTGCGGTTCAGAGTGCTCGGTAGGCCGTCTATCGGACAGCATCGGAAGTGAGGCGTTCTCGCTCGATCTCGGCAGCCTGCCGGTCGACCATTTCTCGGGTGATCAGTTCGTTCTCAAAATGCGTGTTGCCGAACGCAAAACTTCGGCGCTGCTCCTCACGGTGCTCTGGCGTCGACTCGATCTGCTTCGCGGCGTCGATCAGGGCTTGTAGCGTCTCGGTCATTCGGCCTCCCTGGAACGAACTGGACATGACTATGATACGCACGCCTTTCGCATTTTTATAGCGGTGAGGGCTGATTTACGCCTCCGAATCCCTTCGTCCCGACGTGAGCTCTCAGGTGACGGCCAGGCGGTTGGGGCCGAAGCCAATCTGGGCAAGAGCGCATCCGTTTCAGCTTGGCAGCCGGAACGATGTAGACGTCCAACGGCATTCCAGCACGAGCACTCAACCGCTGGAGCGGGCGAAGGGAATCGAACCCTCGTATGCAGCTTGGGAAGCTGCCGTTCTACCATTGAACTACGCCCGCGCGGAACGAACCTTAGCCCCGTTCGGCGCGGGAGGGAATGGCGAAAACCACCGCTCCTGCCCTCAGCCGGGCGGGCGGACGGGGAGGCTGGCCTTGGCGAGGGGCAGGTCGAACAGGTCGGCGACGTCGACGTCGAGCCGCCGGCGCCAGTTGGGGCGCTCCTGGTCGGTGCCCGGCAGGTTGATGGCGGTCGTCTCGCCCACGAGATCGTCGGCCTGGGCGACGACCAGCATGGACGGGGTGGCGGCCAGGAAACGGTGCAGGGCGGCGACGAGCGCGGGGCTCGCCTCGGGCTCCTCGGCCAGCGCCGGCTGGCCGAGCGCCTCGGCGAGCTTGACGCGCTCGAGCGCTCGGTCGGCCTCGGCCCGGTCGGCCTCTTCCTGTGTGAAGGAGCCGAGCGCGCGGCGCTCCTTGATCTCGGCGCCCTGCCACCAGCCCGCGAGCGTCGGCAGGTCGTGGGTACCCACGCAGGCGACCGCTTTCTGCGGATAGGCGGCGGCGGGGTCGAAGCCGAGCCCGTTCTTTTCGCGCTCGAAGAACACCACCCTGTAGCTGAGGATGTTGGCGTCCGCCATGCGGTCCCGGAAGCCGGGGGCCACGGTGCCGAGATCCTCGCCGATGACCAGGCATCGCGCCCGGTGGCTTTCGAGCGACAGCTCCGCGATCATGGCCTCGGTCGGATAGTGGACGTAGGCCCCCATGGCGCCGGGGGCGCCGTCGGGGATCCAGAACAGCCGCGACAGCCCCATGGCGTGGTCGATCCGCAGCGCCCCCGCGTGGCGCATGTTGGCGGCCAGCAGCTCGGCGAAGGTGTCGAGCCAGAGTCGGCCGGGCGCGACCGGGTTGGGCGGGGGCAGGCACCACACCTGGCCAGTGGCCGAGAAGGCGTCCGGCGGCGCCCCGACCGAGACGCCGCGCACGTAGGCGGCCTGGTTGGCCCAGGCTTCGGCGCCGTCGGGCGCGGTCCCGACCGCAAGATCGCGGTAGAAGCCGATGCCGACCCCGGCCTCGCGCCCGGCCGCCGCGGCCGCCGCGAGCTGCCGGTCGGCCTGCCACTGCATGTAGAGCTGGAAGAAGTAGAGGTCCGGGGCCGCGGTCGCAAAGGCCGGGATGCCGGCGGCCTCGGGGCGGCGCAGCTCCTCCGGCCAGTGCCACCAGTCGCCGCCCCCGTTGCGGTCGGCGATGGCCATGAAGGTCGCAAAGTCGGTCAGCGCCTTGCCGCCGCCGGCCACGAAGCGCTCGAAGGCGACGATGTCCGCGTCCTCCGGCCGGCGGTGCCGGCGCTCCTCGAACCCCGCGAAGGCCGCCAGCAGCGCCGCCTTCTTGATGGCCCAGCTGTCGCGATAGGCGATGATCTTGCCGGCCCGCAGCCGGTCCAGTGCCCCGGCGTGCGCCTCGAGCAGCGCCTGGACCTCGGGAGCCTCGCCCACGATGTCGGGGGCCGTCACGTCGATGTAGAGGGGATCGAGGAAGCGCCGGTCGGAGGGATGATACGGGCTCGCCCGCTCCCGGTGCTCGGCGAAGAGCGCATGGAGAGGATTGAGGCCGATCATCTCGGCCCCGTGGCGGCCCGCGGCGCCGGCAAAGCGCGCGAGGGTCGAGAAGTCGCCGAGGCCCTGGTCGCCCACGCTGCGCAAGGTGTAGAGGTGCGCCGCGACCCCGAACACCTTGCCGCCGGACGTCAGGCGCTCCGGCAGGAAGCAGCTCAGCGGCGCCACGGTCAGCACGCAGACGGTGCCGGGCTCGTCGTCGAGCCAGAGGCGATGGCGGCCGATCGGCTGGATGGGCAGCGCGACCTGGTAGGCCGGCGCCGGGCGATTGTCGGCCGCGGTCGCCATCAGGCGGGGGGCGCCGGACAGGTCGAGCCCGACCCGCTCGGTCGATCCGTCGTCGCGGGCGATCGTGAGGTACACCCGGCCGCCGAGGCGCCGGCGGGCCGCCACGGGCAGGACCGGCGGCACGTCGTGCCCGGCCGCAAGCGAGACCGGCAGGAGGCGCCGCTCGCGGGCCTCGGCGAGGCGCTCCAGGCTGTCGCGGATGTCGCCGCCGGTTGCGACCGGCAGGCCCATGGCGGCGAGCATGGCGGCCTTGGTATCGCCGGTCACGACGTGCCGGGTGCCGTTCATCTCGATCCAGTCGGGCGCGATGCCGGCGGCCCGCGCGAGCTGGTCGAGCAGTTCGGGCGCGGCGGCGCGGCGCGGTGCATCGGCGACGCTGCCGGGCTCCTCGACCGCGGCCACGACCGAGCGGGGCTCAACGTCGATGGCGCTGTCGCCGGCGGCGACCTGGGCTGGCGCCTCGTCGGGCTTGGCGGTATCGAGCGCGAGCCGCCAGCGCCAGCCCGGGCGGCATTCGGGCAGCACGAGCTGGAGCGGGTCGAAGCCGCTGTGGAACACCAGCGTCACGCGGCTCGCCGGCAGGCCGTCCTCCGCGCCGGGCGCGTTCAGCACGGCGACCAGGGTCTTGGAGGCCGGATGCTCCCAGTCCTGGTCGGCCGTCAGCGCCGGGTTGCCGAGCCGGATGGCGATGAGGCGGCGGATGAAGGCCGTGAGGTCGCCCTCCGAGGTCCAGTCGGTCCAGGTCGTCTCGTTGTCCTGGCAATAGGCGTTGTTGTTGCCGGCCTGGGTCAGGCAGCGCTCGGCGCTCGGCCCGATCATCGGGGTGCCGCGCGACAGCAGCAGGGTCGCGAGCAGATTGCGCTGGTCGCGCAGGCGGCCGGCCTTGATGGATGGATCGTCTGTCGGGCCCTCGACGCCGCAGTTCCACGACCAGTTGGGCTCGTGCCCGTCCCGGTTCTGCTCCCCGTTCGGCTCGTTGTGCTTGCCCGCGTAGGCGGTGAGATCGGCCAGCGTGAGGCCGTCGTGGGCGGTCACGAAATTGATCGACCGGGACGGCCGGCCCTTGCGGCCGAAGATGTCCGCCGAGCCGGTGATGCGCGGGGCAAGCTCGGCCGGGGCGGCGTCGCCGCGCCAGAACCGCCGCACGGGATCGCGGAACCGATCGTTCCACTCGCCCCAGCGGGCGTCGAACTGGCCCACCTGGTAGCCGCCCGGCCCCATGTCCCAGGCCTCGGCCACGAGCTTCAGCCCGCGCAGCAGCGGGTCCTGCTCGATCGCGGTGAGCAGGGGGCCGTCCTTTTCGAAGCCGCTCAGCCGCCGCCCGAGCGTGGTCGCAAGATCGAACCGGAAGCCGTTGATGCCGCCGAACCGCGCCCAGTTGCGCAAGGCGTCGAGCACGAGCCGAATCACCGGCGCCCGGTCCGCCGCCAGGATGTTGCCGCAGGCGGCATCGTTGATGTAGCGCGAGGCGTCGTCCGGTTGCAGGCGGTAGTAGGTCGCGTTGTCGAGCCCGCGCAGGGAGACCGTCGGCCCGAACTCGTCGCTCTCGCCGCTATGGTTGTAGACGACGTCGAGCAGCACCTCGATGCCGGCGCTGTTCAGCGCGGCGGTCGCGGCCCGCACCTCGGCCCAGCCGCCCGGGGCGAGGCGGGGGTCGGGCGCCGAGAAGGCGACCGGGTTGTAGCCCCAGTAGTTGGTGAGCCCGAGCGGGGGCAGGTGGCGCTCGTCGAGCCAGGCGGCGGCCGGCATCAGCTCGACGCTGGTGATGCCGAGCTTGACGAGGTGGTCGAGCGCGGCGGGGGACGCGAGCCCGGCGAAGGTGCCGCGCAGGGCCTCGGGCACGCCGGGATGGCGCTTGGTGAAGCCGCGCACGTGGAGTTCGGAGATGACGGTGCGCGGCCAGGGGGGAGCGCCCGTCCACGGCGCCTCGGTGGCCGGGGCGGCCACCACGCCCTTGGGGACGGCGGCCGCGCTGTCGGCCCGGTCGGGGCCGCCGCTGCCGTCGGCCGCAAAGCCCATCATCACGGGATCGAACACGAAGGGGCGGTCGATCGCCAGCGCGTGAGGGTCGACCAGGAGCTTGGCGGGGTTGAACCTGTGGCCGTTGCGCGGATCGTAGGGCCCGTAGGCCCGCAGCCCGTAGCGGGCGCCGACCGCCACGTCCGTCACATAGGCATGGAAGACGTCGCCCGTGCGCTCGAAGAGGCGGATGCGGTCCGTCTCGCGCGCGCCGCTCTCGTCGAAGAGGCAGAAGTCGATCGCCTCCGCGTGGGCGGAGTAGACCGCGACATTGACCCCCTGGCCGTCGGGCGTGACGCCCAGCGGCTCGGGAAACCCTTCGGCGACCCGCCGGCGTCCGGCGATCACGTGATGACCGACGGCTCGGCGCGTCCGGTGAACTGCTTGATGTCGGCGATCGACCGGGACAGCCCGATCAGCGTCTTGAGCGCGTCCTCCGTGTCGAGACCGAGACGGCCCTCGGCCGGCTCGTAGGTTTCGATGTAGACGCGCAAGGTCGCTCCCGCGGTTCCGGTTCCCGATAGACGATAGACGATTCGGGAGCCGTCGGTGAACAGGATGCGGACCCCCTGGTTGCGGCTGTCCGAGCCGTCGACCGGGTCGTGGTAGGCGAAGTCGTCGCAGGTCTCGACCGTCAGGTCGTCGAAGGTGAGGCCGGCGAGGGTCGGCAGCCGCTTGCGCAGCCGGTCCATCAGCGCGTTGGCGCCCGTGAGATCCACCTCCTCGTAGTCGTGCCGGGCATAGTAGTTGCGGCCGTAGATCGCCCAGTGGTCGTGCATGATCGCGAGCACGCTCTGCCGGCGCGCCGCCAGGATGTTCAGCCACAGCAGCACGGCCCAGAGGCCGTCCTTCTCGCGCACGTGGTTGGAGCCGGTGCCGGCGCTCTCCTCGCCGCAGATGGTCGCCTTGCCGGCGTCGAGCAGGTTGCCGAAGAACTTCCAGCCCGTCGGGGTCTCGTAGGATCCGATGCCCTTCTTGGCCGCGACGCGGTCGGCCGCCTGGCTGGTCGGCATGGAGCGGGCGATGCCGGCGAGGCCTCCCGCATAGCCGGGCGCCAGATGCGCGTTGGCCGACAGCACCGCCAGGCTGTCGGAGGGGGTGACGAAGATGCCGCGGCCGATGATCAGGTTGCGGTCCCCGTCCCCGTCCGAGGCGGCGCAGAGGTCGGGCGCATCCTGTCCCATGGCGAGGTCGTAGATGACCTTGGCGTGGACGAGGTTGGGGTCGGGGTGGTGGCCGCCGAAGTCGGGCAGCGGAGTGCCGTTGATGACCGTGCCCGCGGCCGCCCCCAGCACCTCCTCGAGGATCTTGGTGGCATAGGGCCCGGTGACGGCCGACATGGCGTCGAAGGTCATGCGGAAGCCGTTCGCGAACATGGCCCGGATGGCGTCGAAGTCGAACAGGGTCTCCATCAGCGCCTGGTAGTCGATCACCGGATCGACGACCTCGAGGGTCATGTCGCCGACCGGGATGGAGCCGATCCGGTCGAGGTCCACGTCCGGGGTCCGAAGCGTCTTGTAGGCCGTGATCGTCGTGGTCTTGGCGAAGATCGCGTCGGTGATCCGCTCGGGCGCCGGGCCGCCGTTGCCGGCGTTGTACTTGATCCCGAAATCGCCGTCCGGCCCGCCGGGATTGTGGCTGGCCGACAGGATGATGCCGCCGAAGGCTCCCTTCTGGCGGATGAGGTTGGAGGCCGCCGGGGTCGACAGGATGCCGCCCTTGCCGGCGATCACGCGGCCGAACCCGTTGGCGGCCGCCATGCGGATGACGATCTGGATGGCCTCGCGGTTGTAGAAGCGCCCGTCGCCGCCGAGCACCAGCGTCTGGCCCGCGAACCCCTCGAGGCTGTCGAACACCGACTGGACGAAGTTCTCGACGTAGTTCGGCTGCCGGAAGACCGGCACCTTCTTGCGAAGACCGGAGGTGCCGGGCTTCTGGTCCGCGAACGGGGTGGTGGCGACCGTCTCGGTCATGCGCCCTCCTTGGTCGGCGTCAGGCCGCGCGGGCCTGCGCGGCGGTGATGCGGTAGAGTTCGGCCATGCGGCGGGCGGGCCGGCGCCATGAGACGTCCGTCTTCATGCCGGCCAGCACCATGCGGCTCCACGCGTCCTTGTCGGCGTAGAGCTCCGCGGTGCGGCGCAGCGCCGTCCGCAGCGCCTCGCCGGTCACGGGGGAGAACTGGATGCCGGTCGCAGCCCCGCTCGCCACCGCCATCTCGTTGGCGTCGACCACCGTGTCGGCAAGGCCGCCCACCCGGGCGACGACCGGCACCGCGCCGTAGCGCAGGGCGCAAAGCTGGGTCAGGCCGCAGGGCTCGAAGCGCGAGGGGACGAGGATCGCGTCCGAGCCCGCCTGGACCGCATGGGCGACGGTCTCGTCGTAGCCGATCCGGCAGGCGATGGCCTGCGGGTGCCGCACCGCCGCCGCCCGGTAGGCCTCCTCCATCCAGCGGTCGCCCGACCCGAGCAGCACGAGCTGGGCGTCGAGGGCGAGCAGCAGCGGCACGGCCTCGAGCAGCAGATCGAGGCCCTTCTGGTCCGACAGGCGGCTCACGACGCCGAACAGCAGCTTGTCCTCGACCGGCAGGCCGAACGTCTGCTGCAGGGCCCGCTTGTTGCCGGCGCGCGCCGCGATGGTCGACATGCTGAAGCGCTGGGCCAGGAGCTCGTCGGTCGCCGGGTTCCACACCGCTTCGTCGATGCCGTTGCGCACCCCGGACAGCACGGCGGCCCGGTCGCGCAGCAGCGTGTCGAACCCCATGCCGTTGCCGGGCGTCAGGATCTCCGCCGCATAGGTGGGGGAGACGGTGGTGATGCGGTCCGCGTAGACGAGGCCCGCCTTGAGGAAGCTGACCGTGTCCCAGTACTCGACGCCATCGACCGTGAACATGCTCCAGGGCAGGC
>CAXUMV010000050.1:9506-14006 GCA_964252065.1 uncultured Lichenihabitans sp. | reverse complement strand
TTCAGCTCGACCTGCAGGTGCGCCCGCATCTTGCGGTCGAGCGCCGACAGGGGCTCGTCGAGCAGCAGCAGGCGCGGCGCGGCGACCATGGCGCGGGCGACAGCCACGCGCTGCTGCTGGCCGCCCGACAGCTCCGATGGGAAGCGGTCCGCGAAGGCGGCCATGTGCACCGCTTCCAGCGCCCGACCGACCTTCGCCTCGATGTTGCCGGCCCCCGATCGCAAGGTCAGCGAGAACGCGACATTGTCGAACACGGTCATGTGCGGAAACAGCGCATAGGATTGGAAGACGGTGTTGACCGGCCGCCGCTCGGGCGGCTGGTCGTCGAGCCGCACGCCGTCGAGCGTGATGGAGCCGGCGGTCGGCTTCTCGAAGCCGCCGATCATCCGCAGGATCGTCGTCTTGCCGCAGCCGGACGGCCCGAGCAGCGTCGTGAACGCGCGCTCGCCGAGGTCGAAGTCGACCCCGGCGACGACCGGCGCTCCCGTCCCATATCGCTTCACGAGCCCCCGCGCCGACAGCAGCACCGGGTTGCGGGACGGCGCGGCGGCGGGCTGCTGCATCAGGCCGCCTTCACCTCGTTCCACAGCTTCAGCCACGCCGAATAGTTCGGCGGCGCGACGGGCCACAGGAAGCTGTCCATCACCGAGAGGTCGTCGACGAAGATGGCCTCCTGCTTGGCGTGATCGAGCTTGTCGCGGACGATGCTCGACGTCGTCGCGTAATTGCCGCCGTTGGCGATCAGCGTCGCATAATCGGCGCCGAGCAGGTAGTTCGCGAAGTCGTGGGCGACGGCGACCTTGTCGTCGGGCAGCGTCGTCGGGATCGCGAAGCAGTCGCACCATCCCATGATCCCGGCCTTCGGCTTTGCCATGGCGACGGGCATCTTGGCGTGGAGCTCGTCGAAGGGCACGCGCCAGGAGAAGGCGCACGTCACCTCGTTGGTCGCGAACAGGTTCGTCAGGTCGCCGATGTTCTGCCAGTAGGTGCGCAGCAGCGGCTTCTGGGCGATCAGCGCCTTCTTGGCCTCCGCGAGCTCGGCGTCGCCCATCGTGAAGACCTTGTCGCGGGGCACGCCGACGACCAGCCCCGCGATCGCGACGCTCTCGAGCGCATAGTCGCGCATCGCGAGCTGTCCCTTGTACTTCGGGTCGAACAGGGTCGCGTAGGTCGGCTCCTCGCTGAACTTGTCCTTGCGGTAGACGATGGGGTTCAGGCCCCAGAGATAGGGGACCGCATAGGTCTTGCCGTCCTTGCCCACGACCCGGTCGGTGCTCTTGAAGGCCGGGTACATGTACTGGCGATTGGGGATCTTGCTGAGATCGAGCGGGGCCAGCACCTTGGCGTCGATGTAGCGCCAGGAGCCGTTGAGGCTTGGGTTGACGATGTCCCAGTCCTTGGCCGACCCGGTCTTCAGCGCGGCGAACTGGGCGTCGTCGCTGCTGAGGAAGGACAGGTCGATCTTGGTGCCGGTCGCCTTGCGGAAGTCCTCGACATATTCGGCGTGGCCGTTCGCATCCCACGTGGCCCAGACCAGGTCCGACACCGCGGCCTTCGCGGCCTCGATCGACAAGAGGCCGGCGCTCACTCCGCCCACCAGAGCGGCCAGCGTCTGGCGCCGGTTCAGCATCATCGACATGATCGTTCTCCTGGCAGCCTTCTGCCCTAGCGAGGTGATGGTGCCCTCAAAGCCGCGACTCCAGGAAGGCACGTGTTCCGCACGGAGCGTTGCCCGATCGGCAACGTCCGCGGGCTCAGGGATGCGGGCCGAGCGCGCCCATGAGCGAGGCGCTGCCCGTCACGAAGCCGAAGCACTGCCGCACATTGTAGAGCGTCGCCGCCGTGCAGAAGTCCGGCGAGGTGGTCGCCGCGCAATCCTCGACGAGGAGGCAATCGTAGCCGCGGAAGTTCGCGTCCTGCAGCGTGCACAGCACGCACTGGTCGAGGTTCACGCCGGCGAACAGCAGCGTGGTCACCCGCAGGTTGCGCAGGATGCTGTCGAGCGGCGTGTCGGGAAACCCCGACATCCGGTACTTGGCGACGTGGATGTCGTCCGGCGCGGCCGCCAGCTCGTCGACGACGGCCGCCGCCCAGCTGCCCGCCTGCAGCACGCGGGCGCCCGATCCCGGCAGGGCGTCGCCCAGCCCGACCCCGGCGCCGGTGGGGTTGTAGACGTGGAGAAGCGCCGGACTGAGATTGAGGCGGTCGGGCCGGTTCCCCCAGTTCAGCCAGACGATGGGGACGCCCGCCGAGCGCAGGGCCGGCAGGAGGCGGCGCAGCGGCTCGATGGGCTTGCGGGCCGGCGCGACGTCGACCCCGATATGGGCGAGCCAGCCGTCGGGATGGCAGAAGTCGTTCTGCATGTCGACGACGATGATCGCGGTCCGGGCGAGGTCGAACGCGACCGCCCGGCCCCCGTCCTCGATCTCCGCGGGGCGGGACGGCAGGGGATCGCGCACCAGCGAGACCCGATCGGCGCCGACATGCCAGGCGTTGCGGGCGCTCGAGCCGAGCGGGACGAGGGCAGCCGGGTCCGGCGCGTCCTCAGGCGCCACGCAGGACCTTGAGGTCGTCGGCATCGAGGGTCACGGGCTGTCCGCCGCGGATCAGCTCGGCGAAGCCTTCGTTGGGCGTCATGACCGTGAGCGTGTAGAGCTTGCCCGTGCCGGTGTTCTCGACGACATGCTCGCTGCCCGGGCGCAGCAGCAGCGCGTCGCCCTTCTTGATCGGCATGGCCGCGCCATCGCAGCGCGCGATACCTTCGCCCTCCAGCACATAGAAGAACTCGTGGGCGGCGGCATGCGAATTGGGTGGCGTCGCCCCGCCGACAGTGAAGATCTCGACCACGAAGATATTGTCGATCGCGTCCTTCTTGCCATCGAAGAGCATCGCGAAGTAGTTCGTATCTTGGGGTCCGATGCGGAAAGCCTTGGCCGAGTCTGGGCTTTCGAAGCTGTAGTTCAACATGATCTCTGGTCCGGTGATGCCGCTTTATGGCATGGGACCGGGACGGGCCGAAGCGGCGAATAGTGTACTCACCGTTGCCGATCGGGCAACGCTGGGGTTCCGGTCGCAAGGCGGCCGTTCAATTTGACTCGCACCTCGCCAGCTTCGTCATCGCGAGGCGCGCCAGCGCCGTGGCGATCCAGGCCACGGTCGGCGTGCCCGAGCATGGATCGCTTCGCTCGCGGAGACGGAATTGCCGTCAGGCCTGCCCCTGCCCGGTCAGGTCGCCGAAGGCACGGACCAGCGTTTCCGCACCCCGGAGCAGGAAGGTGTGGTCGGATTCGAGGAGGAAGAAGGACACGCCCCGCTCCCGCCAGAACGGCAGCTCGGCGAGGTCGCCGATGAAGGAGCCCACCACCCGGCCGCGCTTGCGGCCGGCGTCCGCCACGCGCTCGGCGGCCCGGATGACCTCGGGAGCCGCGACGGCGGACGCCCCGAGCGAAATGGTGAGATCCGCGCGGCCGATGAACAGGCAATCGATGCCGTCCACGGCCGCGATCTCGTCGATCGCCTCGATCGCCTCGGCGTCCTCGATCTGGGCGATGACCGTGGTGGCCTCGCGGCTCAAGGCCAGGTGGTCGGCCATCTTGCGGCCGGTGTAGTCGGCGGCCCGGGTGGAGCCGGCATAGCCCCGGCCGCCGCGGCCGAAGTGGCAGGCCGCGACGAGGTCGGCGGCATCGCGGCCGGATCGCACGTGGGGGGCCACGATGCCGGCTGCCCCGAGGTCCAGCGCGTTCAGGATGTGGTGGGGGGCAGCCGAGGGCGTCCGCACGAGCACCGGCATGTCGCGCGACCGGGCCGCCAGGATCGAGGCGTCGAGGTCGGCGCGGTCGAAGGGCGCGTGCTCCGCATCGAGGCAGAGGCACGCGAGCCCGGTCCGGGACAGCACCTCGGTCACGATATGGCTTGGCGTCTTGACCCAGGTGCCGACGACCGGCCGAGTGCCCAGGCTGCGCCTGAACCCCGCGATGCGGTCAGCGGCCATCGTCAGAGCACCTCCGGGTTGATCACGGTCGAGGGCGTCTCGCCCCTCAGCACGGCCAGCACGCTGTCGGTCGCCGACGCGGTCATCCGGCGCAGCGACTCGTGGCTGAGGCCGCCCATGTGGGCGGAGCAGACCAGGTTGGGAACGCCCTCCAGCGCGGCGGCCCCGGGAGGCTCCTCGGCGAAGACGTCGAGGCCCGCGCCGCCGAGCCGGCCGCTTCGCAGGGCCGCGAACAGGGCGTCCTGGTCGACGAGGCCTCCGCGCGAGGTGTTGATCACGATGGCGCCGTGCTTCATCCGGCCGATCGCCGCCGCGTCGATCAGGTGCCGGGTCTGCGGCAGCAGCGGGGCGTGCAGCGAGACGATATCGCTCCGCTCGAGAAGTTCGCCGAGCTCGGCCACCCTTTCGGCACCGGGCACCTGCGCCACGGCGGCGTCGACGTAGAGAAGCGCGACGTCGAAGCCGCGCAGCCGCGCCGCGACGGCCTTGCCGATCGTCCCGGCCCCGAT
>CAXUMV010000050.1:6759-9496 GCA_964252065.1 uncultured Lichenihabitans sp. | reverse complement strand
CCACCGTCTGTCCGGCGAGCTCCCCAGGCGTCAGGGCACCCACCCGCTCCCAGCGGCCGCTCTTCACGTTGACGTCCTGCGGGACGATCTTGCGGACGAGCGCCAGGATCATGGCGAGGGTCTGGTCGGCGACCGGAACGGCATTCATCCCGGGCGTGATGGCGATGGCGACGCGCGCCTCCCGGGCAGCCGCGTGGTCGATGGAATCGGTCCCGACACCGATGCGGGCGATCACGCGGAGGTTGGGGTTCGACCCGATGGCCTTGGCCGTGAAGGGATCGGTCGAGACGATCGCGCCGACCGCATCGCCCATCAGGGCGATGAGCTCGTCCTCGGTGCGCGCCCCGAGCTTGGGTTCCAGCCGCACCGCGTAGCCCGCGGCGGCGAGCCTCGCGCCGGTCTCGGCGTCATCTAGCGCATAGCCTGGCCAGCTCACGAAAATGGTCGGCTTGTCCATGGATCCCCGGATCGGCATCGGCCCCTCCGGCTGAAAAGCTATACAGAACGGGACCGACGTCAACCTGACGTTTCGAACAAGCGCGGCAAGAGCAGCAAACCTGTTCGAACAGCGCCCGACTCGCATCTGCAGGATTGCAAAGCTATTCAGGCGCGACTAAAGCTTCCGGGAAGCTCACCGCGGTCCTGTTCCATGACGATCAAGCTCGCCAACGCGCCCGTCTCCTGGGGCGTCGACTACCCCGACGATCCGAACAACCCACCCTGGACGACGGTGATGGACGGCATCGCGGAGGCGGGCTACCGACATACCGAACTCGGCCCCTACGGGTATTACCCCACCGATCCGCAGCGCCTGAAGGCCGAGTTTTCGAGCCGGAACCTCACGGTCGTCGCCGGCTTCGTGTTCCAGCCCCTGCACGAGGCGGCCCGCGCCGACCATGTCCTCGACGTCGCGACCCGGACCGTCGACCTCCTGTCGGCCGTGGGCGGCGACCGGCTCGTGACCATCGACCACATCTCAGCGGCCCGCATGGCGACGGCCGGCCGGGCCGACCTCGCGCAGCGCCTGGACCGGGTCCGCTTCGCCGGCATGATCGACCTCATCGACCGGATCGCCGACATCGCCTTGGCCAAGGGCGTGACGCCGGTCATCCACCAGCACGCCGGCTGCTACATCGAGTTCGAGGACGAGATCGAGGCCGTGGCGGCCGCGCTCGACCCGGCGAAGGTCGGCCTGTGCCTCGATACGGGCCACATGGCCTATGCCGGCATCGATCCGGTCCGATTCTACCGCGACCACGCAGACCGGGTGGCGTACTTCCACTTCAAGGACATCGACCCCACGGTCCATCGCCGCGTGCTGGCGGACACCGTCCCCTTCCTCGATGCCGTCGCGCTCGACGTCTTCTGCCCGATGGGGCGAGGCGTGGTGGACTGGCCGGCCCTATCGCGCGCCATCGGGGAGGCCGGATACCAGGGCGCCGCCACGGTCGAGCAGGACATCGACCCGACCGTGTCGTTCGACCCTCTGCAGAACGCCAAGACGAGCCTCGCCTACCTGCAATCGGTGGGCTTCTGACGTAAGAGGCTGCTTGGACACCCAAGTGCCGTCGGGGCTCGCGTTTTCGAACGGACCTCAAGGGAGGCAAGGCAATGGCGCGATGGCTGAAGGAGGGCGCGGACGCGTCCAAACGCCGCGACAACGATGCGACCGTCCGCAGGATCGTCGAGGACGCGATCCTGCAGGTCGAGCAGCAAGGCGATGCCGCCGTCCGCGCCATGTCGGTCAAGTTCGACGGGTGGGACCGGCGCGACTACCGGCTGAGCGACGCGGAGATCCGCGATTGCATCGATCGGCTGGCGCCGGGCGACATCGACGACATCCTCTTCGCCCAGGCGCAGGTCCGCCGTTTCGCCGAGATCCAGCGCGCCTCGATCCACGACGTCGAGGTGGAGACGCTGCCGGGCGTGTTCCTCGGGCACAAGAACATCCCGATGAACTCCGTCGGATGCTACGTGCCCGGCGGCAAGTACCCGCTGCTGGCCTCGGCGCACATGTCGGTGCTCACGGCCAAGGTCGCGGGCGTGGGCCGGGTCGTCACCTGCGCCCCGCCCTTCCAGGGGAGGCCGGCGCCGGCCATCGTGGCCGCGCAGAAGCTCGCCGGCGCCGACGAGATCTTCGTGCTCGGCGGCATCCAGGCCATCGCGGCGATGGCGGTCGGGACCGAGTCCATCCGGCCGGCCGACATGCTGGTCGGTCCCGGCAACGCCTATGTGGCGGAGGCCAAGCGCCAGCTCTACGGCCGGGTCGGGATCGACCTCTTCGCCGGCCCGACCGAGACCCTGGTGATCGCCGACGAGACCGTCGACGGGGAGATCTGCGCCATCGACCTGCTCGGACAGGCCGAGCATGGGACCAACTCGCCGGCCATCCTGCTCACCACCTCGGAGGCGCTCGCCCGGGACGTGATGCGGCAGGTCGACCGCCTCCTCGCCCTCATGCCGACCGGCGCGACGGCCGCGGAGGCCTGGCGCGGCTACGGGCAGGTGATCGTCGCGGACGATTACGACGACATGCTCGTCGTGGCCGACGACATCGCCTCCGAACACGTGCAGGTGATGACCGATCGCGACGACTGGTTTCTCGAGAAGATGACCAACTACGGCGCCCTCTTCCTCGGCCCCCGCACGAACGTCGCCTATGGGGACAAGGTCATCGGCACCAATCATACCCTGCCGACCATGAAGGCGGCGCGGTACACCGGCGGACTCTGGGTCG
>CAXUMV010000050.1:0-6749 GCA_964252065.1 uncultured Lichenihabitans sp. | reverse complement strand
CCTTCCAGCGGGTCGCGACCGACGAGGCGACGACGCAGGTGGGCGCCTACTGCTCGCGCCTCAGCATGCTGGAGGGGTTCTCGGGCCACGCCGAGCAGGCCAATGTCCGGCTGCGGCGGTACGGGAAGAGCAACGTGGAGCCCTACACCGCCGCCGCGCGGCTGCAGGGATGAGCCCGGCGGCCCCGGACGCGCCGGTGTCGCGCCTTCCGGCCACGCCAAGCTTCTCGCTGGAGGGCCGGCGGGCGCTTGTGACCGGCGCCGGCCGCGGTCTGGGCGTCGGCCTCGCGGCGGCGCTCGCCGCCGCAGGGGCGGAGGTGGTGCTCGCGGCCCGGAGCCGAAGCGAGGTCGAGGCGGTCGCGGCCGACATTCGCAAGGCCGGCGGGCGGGCGAGCGATCTCGCGCTCGACGTCGCCGACATCGAGGCCGCGGCTGCGGCCGTCGCGGCCGCGGACCCGTTCGACATCCTGGTCAACAACGCCGGGACGAACCGCCCCGGGCCCTTCGTGGAGACCCGGGCCGAGGACTACGACGCCGTGTTCGGCATCAACGTCAGGGCCGGCTATTTCCTGGCCCAGGCGGTCGCCAGGCGGCTGATCGGGGCTGGGCGGCCGGGGTCGATCATCACCGTCTCCTCGCAGATGGGGCATGTCGGCGCCGTGGGCCGCACCGTCTATTGCGCCACCAAACATGCCGTCGAAGGCATGACCAAGGCCATGGCGGCCGAGCTCGGCCCGCACGGCATCCGCGTCAACACGATCTGCCCGACCTTCATCGAGACGCCGATGACCAGGCCCTTCTTCGCCGACGACGCGTTCCGGACGGCGGTCCTCGGCAAGATCAAGCTGGGCCGCCTCGGCACGATCGAGGACGTGATGGGCGCCGTCGTCTTCCTGGCGTCCGACGCCTCGGCCCTCATGACGGGGTCCGCCCTGATGCTCGACGGCGGCTGGACGTCGACGAGCTGACGGGCTGGTCCTGTCGGACCGCCTGGAGCACCGGCGTCCAACCCCGATCTCGTCTTCGCGAGCGCAGCGAAGCGATCCATCGTCGGGCCTCTCCACCGTAGAATGGATCGCGACGGCGCTTCGAGCCTCGCGATGACGGCCCTCGCCTCAGCGCGGGGTGTCGCGCGTCCCGCGCTGGGTGCTGTTCCGCTCGATCAAGGGGGCCGGGATGACCCGCAGCAGCCCTCCCGAGTCGAGCTGGCCCGAGACGATCGCATCCAGCGTCGTCAGGGCCTCCCCGACCATGCGAGCCCCGTCCTGGCGCACGGTCGTCAGCGAGAAGCTGGGCCAGGCGGCGGCCGGGATGTCGTCGAAGCCCGCCACCATCAGGTCCTCCGGGACGCGGAGGCCGAATTCGGTGCGACCCGCCTCGAGGGTCGCGATCGCCATGAGGTCGTTTGCACAGAAGATGGCGTCCGGCCGATCTGGGCGCGCGAGCAACTCGCAGGCCGCCTTGTATCCGCCCTCGTACGAGAACCCGCCATAGGCGATGGCGACGTCCATGCGGCCGTCCTCGACCAGGCGGCCGGCATAGCCGGCCAGCCGGTCGTCGCTCGCAAGGTTGCCCTTGCGCCCGGCGAGATAGGCGAGCCGCCGGCCGCCCCGTTGCAGGAACAGCGACGCGATCGCCCGGCCGCCCCCGACGTTGTCGCTGCAGATCGAGGCGACCCACGCGTTGGTCACCTTGCTGTTGAACAGCACCACGGGGACGTTCATCTTGGCGCAGGTGGCCGCAGCCTCGCTCGACAGCAGCGAGAGGGCGGAGATAATGCCGTCGACCCGGTAGCTCAGGATCTTCGGGATGATCTCGTCCATGTACTCGCCATGGTCGACGCAGAAGAGAAGCACCGTGTTGCCGCTCTTCTGGATTTCGCGGGCGAACCGATCGACGACGGCGGCATAGAACGGGTGGCGGAGCCCGCCGCTGACCACCGCGATCAGCGACGACTCGCTTGTCAGCATCATCCGGGGGATCGCGCTGGGGCGGTAGCCCAGGCGCTCGGCCGCCTCGACGACCTTGCGCCGCGTCTCGGCCGAGACGCTCGCCCCTTCGGTGAAGCTTCGCGAGACGGCCGCCTGGGAGACGCCGGCCAGCAGCGCGACGTCGGTGGACGAGACGTAGCGCTTCTTCCTTTTCGGGGCGTCCGCCTTGCTGGTCCCGTTCGTCATGCTGGTCCCGGTGCCCTCGCGGCGGCTTGGGCGCCCTTGGGGTCCTTACCATGGCCCCGCCCGCAACGACACGACCGCCAGCTCGACAAAGCGCTTGCCCTCCAGAGTTTGTATAGCTATTCACGACGCTGAAAGGCCGCCCGCGATCCTATGGGGTCCCCCGGTGCGGAACAAGACGGCTCGGGGGCGGATCCATGCAGCGCTTTGCAGATCGCGTGGTCCTGGTGTCCGGCGCGTCGACCGGCATCGGGCTCGCGACGGTGCATCGTCTGCTCGAGGAGGGAGCCACGGTGTATGCCGGGCGCCGGAGCCCCGCGTCCGACGCGGAGCTGGGCCGTGCGACGCCGGTGTCCCTCGACGTCACGAGCGAGGCCGACTGGCAGGCGGTCGTCGACGGCGTCGTGGACCGCCACGGCCGCCTCGACGTCCTCGTCAACAACGCCGGCATCCGCGAATCCGGCGGCGTGGAGGAGACGACGCTCGAGCAGTGGCACCGCCTCATCGACGTCAACCTGACTTCGATCTTCCTTGGCTGCCGGGCCGCGGTTCCCGCGCTCCGCAGGGCCGGCGGCGGCGCCATCGTTAACGTCGGCTCGATCACGGGCATCCGCGGCACGGAGAACATGGTCGCCTACAGCGCGTCCAAGAGCGGGGTCGTGTCGATGACCTCGTCGCTCGCGCTGGACCTCGCCCGGGACAACATCCGGGTCAACGCCTGCTGCCCGGCCGCGATCCGCACCCGGATGGTCACCGGGTGGCTGGGAAGCGCGCCGGACGTGGCGGCCGCGGAGGCGGCCGTGCTGTCCAAGCACCCCATCGGCCGGATCGGACGTCCCGAGGAGGTCGCGAGCGTGATCGCCTTCCTGGCCAGCCAGGACGCCTCGTTCATGACGGGACTGTCGATCCCGGTCGACGGCGGCCGCAGCATCCGCTGACCCTGCGCGGGAGAGACACGTGACGCCCCTCCGCTTCGGGATCATCGGGTCCGGCTACATGGCCAAGCTGCACAGCCTGGCCCTCCGCAACGTCGGCGCCCTCCTCTACCCCGACCTGCCGCGGATCGAGATGGTCCGCATGGCGGACCCGTCGGGCGCCGCGGCACGGGAGGGCGCGGAGCGCTGGGGCTGGAAGGAGAGCACCACCGACACCGCCGCCGTGACGCGGGCCGACGACATCGACGTCGTCGTCGTGATCACCCCCAACGACACGCACGCGCTCTACGCCCTCGATGCTTTCGCGCACGGCAAGCACGTATTCTGCGAGAAGCCGCTGGCATCCACCGTCGCCGACGCCGAGCGGATGGCGGCCGCAGCGACGCAGTCCGGCAAGGTCAACCTCGTCAACTTCGCCTACCGGACCTGGCCGGGCGTCGAGTTGGCCAGGACGCTGATCGCCGAGGGCGAGCTTGGAGAGCTGCTCCATTTCGAAGGGCACTTCTTCCAGGACTATGCGGCCGACCCCCTGCTGCCCTTCTCCTGGCGCTTCGACAAGGCCGTCTCGGGGGGCGGCGCCTTTGCCGACATCGGCTCGCACATCACAGACATCGCCTGTGCGCTTATGGGGCCGGTCCGGCGCGTCGCCGCGCGGTCGCGGCAGGTCCACGACAAGCGGCCCGCCGGAACCGGGAGGCCCGTGGAGGTCGACGACCTGACCGTCTCCCTCATGGAGTTCGACGGCGGCGCCGTCGGCGCGGTGCACGCCTCCTGGGCCGCGACCGGGCACAAGGCCGATCTCGGCTTCACGGTGATCGGCACCAAGGGGTCGGTCAAGTTCACCTGGGAGCGCAGCAACGAGCTGCACTTCTTCACCAGCCGCGACCCGCAGGCCACCGGCGGCTTCCGGCGCATCATGCTGGGCGGCATCCACCCCGAGGCGGCGCCCTTCTGGTACGCGCAAGGCCAGGGGCTGGGCTACGGCGAGGCCTTCGTGATCACGGCGCGCCGGGTGATCGAAGCCGTGCTGCGGAACGACCGCGCCGCGAGCCCGAGCTTCGCCGAGGCGCTGCACGTGGTGCACGTCGTCGACGCCGTCCAGCGCTCGACGCAATCGCAGGACTGGATCGCCGTGCCGGCGACCGCCGCATTCCGGCGCGCCGGATGAGCGTCGTGCCGCACCCGAAGGCGCCTGCGCCGATCACACAGGGATGACGACAATGCCCAGAACCGAGCGCCTCACCGTCGCGCAGGCCGTCGTGCGCTATCTGCAGGCGCAATACTCCGAGTTCGACGGCTTGACCGAGCGGCTGATCGGGGGGCTGTGGGGCATCTGGGGCCACGGCAACGTCGCGGGCATCGGCCAGGCCATGGAGGAGTTCGGCCATGAGCTGCCCTTTCACCAGGCCAAGAACGAGCAGGCCATGGTGCATGCGGCCATCGGCTACGCCAAGGCGAAGAACCGGCGCGCGACGCTGGCCTGCTCGGCCTCGATCGGCCCGGGCAGCACCAACATGCTCACGGGGGCCGCGACCGCCACCGTCAACCGGGTCCCCGTCCTGCTGCTGGCCTCGGACACCTTCGCCCATCGCCGGCCGGGCAACACGCTCCAGCAGCTCGAGCATCCGGTCGACGCGGACCTGTCCGTCAACGACGCCTTCCGGCCGCTGTCCCGCTTCTTCGACCGCATCTCCCGCCCGGAGCAGCTCTTGACCGCGCTGCCGCAGGCCATGGGAGTCCTGGTCGACCCTGCCGAGACCGGCGCCGTGACGATCTCGCTGCCCCAGGACGTCCAGGGCGAGGCCTTCGACGTTCCAGCAAGCTTCCTCGAGCGGCGGGTGTGGGCGATCCGCCGCCGGCCGCCCGCCCCGGAGGACATCGACGCCGCGGCCGCGATCCTCACCGCCGCCAAGCGGCCGATGATCATCGCGGGCGGGGGTGTCCGCTACTCGGCCGCCGAACAAGCGCTCGTCGAGTTCGCCGCCACGTTCGGCATCCCGGTCGGTGAAACCCATGCGGGCAAGGGCGTCGCGCGCGGCGCCGGCCTGCTGCTGGGCGGACAGGGCCTTTCGGGGACGGGCGCCGCGGCGACCATCGCGGCGGAGGCCGACGTCGTGATCGCGGTGGGCACCCGCCTGTCGGACTTCACGACGGCCTCGCGCTCGGCGTTCCAGGACCCGGACGTCCGCTTCATCGGCATCAACGTCAACGCCGCCGACGCGCGGAAGCTCGGCGGCCTGCCGGTCGTCGCCGATGCCAAGCTCGCGCTCGGCGCGCTCCGCGCCGCCCTCTCGGCCAAGGGCTGGACGGTCGAAGACGGCCATGGCCGGCGCGCCGCGGAGGCGATCGCGGCCTGGCGGGCGGCCTACGCCGCCGACATCCTGCACAAGCAAGGCCAGCCGATGAGCCAGGGCACCATCCTGGCCACCGTGAACGAGGCGGCCCGGGCCGGGGACGTCGTGATCGCCGCCGCCGGCACGCCGCCCGGCGAGACCAAGAAAGGCTGGGACAACGCCAAGGGGGAGGAGGTCTTCCTCGAGTTCGGCTTCTCCTGCATGGGGCACGAGATCCCGGCCGGCCTCGGGGTGCGGCTCGCCCGTCCGGAGGCCGGCGAGGTGTATGTCCTGATCGGGGACGGCACCTACCTCATGAACCCCACCGAGCTCGTGACCGCCGTGCAGGACGGCATCAAGGTGACGGTCGTGGTCATCGAGAACGACGGCTTCCAGTGCATCCGCGAGCTCCAGGAGGCGACGACCGGCGCCGACAATTTCGGCAACGAGTTCCGCATGCGGGAGCCCGGCGCGCGGCAGCCGAACGGCGCCTATCTCTCGGTCGACTATGCGGCCAATGCCGCCAGCATGGGGTGCGTGGCGCTCGCGGCCGACGATCCGGCCGCCCTGAAGGCGGCGCTGGCGGAGGCACGCGCGCATGCGGGGCCCGTCGTCGTCGTCGCCAGGGCCGAGCGGCGCGGCAGTTCGGTCGGCAACGGGAACTGGTGGGACCTCGGCGTCCCGGAGGTCTCGAGCCTCGGCGGCGCGCAGGCGGCCTACGCGGCCTTTGCGGCCGGGCGCGGCAAGCAGCGGACGATGGTGTGAGGCGAACGCCCATGGTGGACCCCCTGCTTTCCCTGCAGGCCGAGCTCGGCGAGGCGCCGCTGTGGGATCCCGTGAGCGGGACCTTTTGGTGCGTCGACATCATCCGGTGCCGCCTGATCGCCTATGACTGGGACGCCGGAACCACCACCGAATGGCCGCTGCCGTCCTTGGGCGGCGGCCTGGCGCTCACGGCTGGCGGCCGCCTCCTGGTGGCGACGCAGACGGGCCTGTTCCTCTTCGACCGGACGACGGGCGACTACGCATTCGTCGTCCATCCCGAGCCCGGCGTGCCGATCAACCGGCTGAACGAGGGCAAGGTCGACCCGCAAGGGCGGTTCTGGATCGGCTCGATCTGCACCTTGGGGCGCAGGCCGACCGGCAGCCTCTACCGGGTAGATCCCGACGGCCGGACGGACCGGGTGCTGCCGGACATCACCGTGCCGAACTGCCTGGTCTGGACGGCCGACCGGACCCGCGTGCTCTTCACCGATTCAGCCAAGAAGGTGATCTGGTCCTTCGCGTACGACGCGGAAGAGGGCACGC